>JBLMXA010000107.1:0-10609 GCA_050257515.1 Acidobacteriota bacterium
GCCGCGCCGACGCGTGCGATCTGCCATCGCCCGGGCAGCGCGCGCGCTTCTTACCGTAGCTCCACCGTGGCGGGCATCCCGCCGCGCGGCCGCAGCGTGACCAGCGGCTCCGGATCGACGTGCGCCGGCACCCCGCGCAGCCGCACGCGCTTGACCATCGTCGCCAGCGCGAGCTGCGCCTCGAGCAGCGCGAAGTGCGAGCCGATGCACACGCGCGGCCCGGCGCCGAACGGGATGTAATGATGGCGCGGCCGCGGCTTCTTCGCGGCTTCCAGCATGCGCTCGGGCTGGAACGCGTGCGGTGCGGGGAAGTAGTCGGCGCGGCGGTGGATGCCGCGGATGTTGACCGCGACGATCGTGCCCGCCGGCAGGCGATGGCCGCCGAGCTCGATGTCCTGCTTGGCCTCGCGGCCGGTCATGTACGCCGGCGGGTGCAGGCGCATCGCCTCCTCGATCACCGCGAGGTTCCACGGCAGCTTCGCCAGATCGTCGACGGTGATCGCGCGCGTGCCGCACACCTCCGCGATCTCGGCCTCGAGCCGCGCGAGCGCGCCGGGGTTGCGGCCGAGCTCGTACCACGTCCACGTCAGCGCGTTCGCGGTGGTCTCGTGACCGGCGAGCAGCAGCGTCATCACCTCGTCGCGGACCTGGTGGTCGGTGAGCCCGGTGCCGTCGTCCTCGTCGCGCGCGAGCAGCAGGATCGACAGCACGTCGCCCTTGTCGGTACCGCGCGCGCGGCCCTCGGCGATCAGGCGATAGACGACGTCGTCGAGCATCTTGACGGCGCGCCGCATCCGCAGGTGGCGCGGCAGCGGCCACTCGTAGCCGAGCCGCAGCGGCGAGCGCAGGTTCTCCATCTGCGCGCGCATGGCGAGCTCGAGCCCCTCGGCGACCGTGCGCGCGTCGCTGCGGACGTCGGCGCCGAACATCGTCTGGCCCGCGATCGCGAGCGTCATCTCCATCATCTCGCGCGACAGATCGATCTCGTGGCGGCCGCGCCAGCGCGCGACCTGCGCTTCGGTCTCCGCGACCATCACCTCGCCGTACGCGGCGAGCCGCCTCGGCGCGAACGCCGGCGCGAGCAGCTTGCGGTGCCGCCTGTGCGTCTCGCCCTCGGCGGTGAGCAGGCCGTCGCCGAGCAGCGGCCTCAGGAACTGCAGCCCGGCGGACTTCGCGAACGAGGCCGCCTGCACGACCAGCACCTCGTGCGCGAGGTCGGCGTCGGTGACGATGTAGACCGGGATGTGCGCGAGCTGCAGCCGCGCGATCGGCCCGGTGCGCGCGGCGTCGTCCTGCAGGCCGAGCCGGTCGCGACGGAACTTCAGCAGGTTGCCCACGAGCGGCAGACCGGGAACGACGGGGATCGCACTGGCGAACGTGGTCATCGCGATCCAAAATGCGAGTGATTGCTCACATTGTCTACTCGCGTTCCCGGGCGCGAGGCGAGGTGACCTCATGTACCGCCAAGTCAGGACGACGCCACGGAAACGGCCGCGCCAGGACCGCAGCAAGGCGACGGTCGACACGATCCTCGCGGCGACTGCTCGGGTTCTCGTCAAGCACGGCTTCGACGGCCTGACCACGAACGCGGTCGCGTCCGCCGCGGGAGTGTCGATCGGCTCGCTCTACCAGTACTTCCCGAACAAGGAGGCGCTGGTCGCCGCGCTGATCGAGCACCACCTCGAGCACATGAACGAGTCGGTGCTCGCCGAGCTCGTGCGCGTCGCGCAGCTGCCGATCCCCGAGGCCGTGCGCCGCGTCGTCGAGCTGACGATCCGCGCCCACGCGGTCGAGCCCGAGCTGCACAAGGTGCTGACCGAGCAGGTGCCGCGCGTCGGCCGGCTCGCGAAGCTGCGCGAGCTCGACGAGATCTGTCACCGGGCGGTCGCCGCGCTGCTCACCGCGCGCCGCGCCGAGCTCGCGGTCGGCGATCCCGATCTCGCGGCGTTCGTCGTCGTGTCGTCGATCGAGTCGATCGTGCATCGCGCGGCGCTGCTGTCTCCGCAGCGGCTGCGTGATCCACGTCTCGTCGACGAGGCAACCCTGCTGGTCACGCGCTACCTGGGCGTCGCGGCACAATGAGCGCTATCGTTCGGGCATGCGCTTCGCCTGCCTTGGCCTCCTCGCGCTTGCTGCTTGTCCACCCAGAGGCAACCAGCCCCAGACCACCCCGCAGCCCGAGGCGAACGGTCCGGGCTGCCCGACCGCCGCCGGCGTGTACACCGCGTCGTACCTGACGCAGGATCCGGCGAAGGGCCGCAGCGGCTGGGTGATGCCGCTGCACGCGATGCAGGTCGATCCAGGCGCGAGCACGAAGCTGCCCGACTACGCGCCGATGGACGCGACCGCCGCGAGCGTCTCGGGCGTGCCGCCGGCGCCGACGGGCACGCTGTGGCTGATGACCGCGCAGGGCGCGCCGTGTCAGGCCAAGCTCGGCTCGTACTACGCGGCGAAGCTGCCCGGCCCGCCGGCGAGCCTCGCGTACGGCATCGAGCTCGACGGCTGCGCGGCGCCGCAGGATCCGCAGGAAGCCGGCGGCATCGTGTTCGTCGCCGACCAGGCGCCGACCGGCTGCCAGCTCGAGGCGCCGCGGCCGGTCGCGACGCGCATGGGCGAGATGGATGCGCAGAAGCAGTGGCATCCGCCGGCGAAGGAGACGCCGATCCCGCCGGCGCTCGCCGCGGTGATTCCTCCGCACGCGTGTACGCCGCCGAGCTGCCAGACGCTGTGGGCGATCGGCGAGGTCGACGCGAACGACCAGCCCGTCGCGTGGAGCGGCGCGGTGAACTGGCTCGCGATCGGCGATCCGGCGCAACCGTGCACGTGGAAGGCAGACCGCTATAGCGGGTTCTGGATCCCCGGGCCCGACGGCAAGCCGCTCAAGATCGAGGACGGCCAGACGCAGCCGCTCGTGCTGTCGGCGGTGCTCGTCGATCGCAGCGGGCCGCGCGCGCTGCTCGCCGAGGGTCCCGGCGAGTACGCGACGTACGATCTCGCGCCGGGCAAGGCGACGCTCGCGCACCACACGACGTGGATGCTCGTGCCGAACGCGGCGTGGGAGGCGGTCGATCACCTCGGCCCGATGTGCGAGCACCCCGAGGCGGCACCCGCGCCGCTGCCGAAGGACGCCAAGCCGCAGTCGCCTTACTGAGCCAGATCGCCGTCGATCACCGGCGCCAGCCTCGTGAAGCCGGCGTCGGGCTCGACGATGCCCGCGATCGACGTGAACGCCTCGGTCGCGGTGACCGGGTTCGCGCACGGATATGGCAGCGGGACGCCGGTGCAGGGCAGGCAGTACGTCAACGTGTCGTAGAAGCCGAGGCCCACCGCGAGCGTCGCGCCGCCGGCGGCCGCCTCGAACCCGGCGTACGTGCTGCCGGTCTGCGGCGGCGAGCTGCGATCGGTGCACGTCGCGGCGAACTCGCCGGCGGTGATGCTCGACACGGTGACCGCGGCCGCGACGTGGACGTACCCGCCGTCGTACGGATCGGTCGCGCTCGCGTCCTTCGCGACCGCGGCGGCGGCGACGTCGAGCGCGGTCGGCCGCGCGGTGTCGCCGGTCATGCTGATCGCCGGCGCGGTGAGCTCGAGCTGAGGCTTCGCGCCGGCCGCGGGCGTGAAGTGCGAGAACGACGCGGTGACGTCGACGATCGTGCCGACCGCGAGCGCGTCGAGCTGCGAGCGCGCGAGCGGGCAGTCGGGCTGCGCGCCGCCGAAGTTGCAGAACACGTGGATGCCGCTGTACTCGCCGCCGCCCTGGTCCTGCACCCACACGCTGCCGGTCTTCGTCGACGACACGTGCGCGGTGACGACGACGTGCTGCACGGTGACGATCGCGCCGTCGGCGGGCGGGTGCATGCGCAGCTCGCGGATCGTCGTCACCGTCGGCGCGTCGCCGGGCGCGTCGGTCATCGGCGGCGCGTCGGCGGTGTGGTGGCTCGGCCCGCAGCAGGCGAGCGCGAGCAGGAGGGATCGCCGAGCCATGTGCATCGGGTATCACGACTGTGCACGATTGGGACACGACGATTCTGCTTCCCATCGCGGCCGCTCGTTCATACCGTCGCGGGCATGCGATGTACCTGGGGCCTCGCGCTCGTCGCGATCGTCGCCTGCAAGCACGCTCCGACGCCGGGCGACCGCGTCCCGCACACGACCGTGCCGATCGAGCTCGACGGCGAGTGGAAGGAGGCCGACTGGTCGGGGCACGCCGCGCGTCACCAGTTCCTCGGCGACGACGGCCAGCTCGCGCGCCCGTACTCGGAGGTGCGCTTCCTGCGCGACGACACCACGCTGTACGTCGGTCTCTACGCGGCGGACGAGAACATCCAGTCGGCGACCGACGCGTTCGACGTGGCGATCGGCGCGCTGTCGCTGCGCGTCGACGCGACCGGCAAGGTGACGCCGCCGCACGACGGCGTGCGCGCGGCGATCGACAGCGACGGCACGCTCGACAACCCGCAGGACTTCGACGAGGAGTGGGTCATCGAGCTCGCGATCCCGCTCGACGCGCTCGCGCTCGCGCCGGGCAAGCCGGTGCAGGCGAAGGCCTCGCGCTGCGACGTCACCAAGGATGGCGAGAAGCGCTGCGGCGCGTGGGCGGGCCCGCTCGTCGTGAAGTGATCACCAGCCGCCGGCGACGTCGATCGCGATGCGGCCGCGGACCTCGCCGGCGTCGAGCCGCGCGAGCCCCTGCGCGAGCTCGCGCACGGGAAACCGCGAGTCGATCGGCACGCGCATGCCGGCGGCGATCCAGGTCGCGAGCTGCTCGAGATCCGCGGACACGGCCTTGACGACGAGCACGTGGCAGCGTCGCCGCGACAGGGCGGTCATCAGCTTGCCGGCGGCCCACGCGGGCGAGGGCAGCGTGGTGACGTACGCGCCGGCGGGCGCGAGCAGGTCGCGCATGGCCGCATACGAGTAGGCTGCCGCGGCGTCGAACACGACGTCGAACGGCCCCTCGAGCGTGCGCGGATCGCGCGCGCGGCGATCGATCACCTCTTCGGCGCCGAGCTCGCGCACGAGATCGACCGCGTACGTGCTGCACACGCCGCTGACGCGCGCGCCGAGCGCCCGCGCGACGCCGACCGCGAGGCTGCCGACCCCTCCGGCCGCGCCGAGCACGAGCGCGCGCCCGGCCTTGGGCAGCCGTCCGAGGTCGCGCAGCGCCTGCAGCGCGGTCAACCCCGGAGTCGCCGCCGCCGCCGCGGTCTCGTGCGACACGCTCGCCGGCTTGCGCGCGATCGTCGCGCGGTCGGCGACCACGCGCTCGGCGAACGCGCCCTGCCGGTTGCGCGACGAGTACGCGAGGAACCCGTAGACCTCGTCACCGGCGCGCAGGTCGCCCGCATCGCGCTCGACCACGCCCGAGAAGTCGTAGCCCGAGACCAGCGGCTTCGTGCGGGCGTGCAGCACGCGCCCGGCAAACTCCCCGCGCAACACCTTGAGGTCGGCCGGATTGACCGCCGACGCGTGGACTCGCACCTCGACCTGGCCCTCGCCCGCGGCCATCGGCTCGACGTTCACCGGCCCCAGCTGCTCGAACGCGCCTGCCGACGGCACTCCGATCGCTCGCATCCGGAGACGGTACCCCACTTGACTTGCCGACCACTCACCGCTAGAACCGGCTCCTGCCATTGCGGGAGTAACTCAGTGGTAGAGTGCAACCTTGCCAAGGTTGACGTCGCGGGTTCGAATCCCGTCTCCCGCTCGACTCGTCGCTCCGCTCCTCGTCTCGCGGGAGCTCGGGGCTGCGCCCCTCGGCTAGCTCGCTGCGCTCACCGCAACGTGTAGGTCAGCGTCGTCGGCGCACCTCTGCGCTCGACCGTGACCTTCACGATATCGCCGACCTTCGCGCCGCGCAGCTTGGTGTAGACCTCGAGGGCCTTGTCGATGCTCGCCATCGGCTCGCCCGCGACGGATGTGATCGTGTCGCCGCTCTCCAGACCGAGATGCGCGACGAACGAGTCGGGCTTCACGCCGTAGATCTTGAAGCCGGCCGGCTTGCCATTTTTGACCGCGGGGACGACGCGCGCGCCCTTCGCGAGCGTGGTCGGGTCCGCGAGCATCTGCGACCACTTCTTGAGATCGATGTCGAACGCGAGCTCCGACGACGGCTTGATGGCGGAGGTGATGAGCGCGGTCGTGTCCGCGTCGCCCTTCGTCGCCGGCGCCGCGGCGGGAGGGGGCAGGGCAGCGACCGGTGGCTGGGACCCGTCGCACACCCGCGCGAGCCGCTTGAGCTGGTCGACGCGGTCGAGGAGCTGGATGTTGAACAGGCCATCCTTCGTGCTGCGCGGAGCGCCGGTCAGCTCGATCATTGCGGCCGTCTTCGGACTGCGCTGCCGGAGCGCAGGAGTCGCGCCGAACCGCAAGCACATGTCGACGGACGAGTCCGCGACCGTGCGGCCGAGCTTCATGCGGCCGCTCGCGACGAGCTGGACGTCGGGCGAGGTGACGTTCCAGGTCGTGATCGTCGCGGTTCCGTTCGCGAACGTGATGGCGATGTCGAACGAATCGAACACGAGGTGACCGAAGTCGAGCCCATCCCCGACGAACGCATTCGCGCGGCTCGTCGCCGGCACGAGCTTCGCCTTGTCGTCGCCGAGCTGGCAGCCCTTCGCGCAGGTGACGCGGACCGTTCCGCTCGCGTTGCGAAGATCCGGTGTCGCGTGCGCGAGATGAACCTCGACGTGAACGATGCCGGTCATCGGCAAGCCGAGCGAATCGCTCGTCGGACGAGTTGCGAGGTCGACGTCGCCCGCGTACTCGATCGCATCCTTGGACGGCTGCGAGGCCGATCTCGTGCCGCATGCCACGAGCGCGCAGATCATGGCCCACCGCATCCACATGCGCGCGACGATACACCTTCGCGGGACTGGCTATTCCGGTTGCGGTAGCGCGAGCTCGGTGCGGACCTCCCAGAGCTCGGGGAAGAACACCAGGTCGAGCGCCTTCCTGAGGAACGCCACGCCCGAGCTGCCGCCGGTGCCCCGGCGAAAGCCGATGATCCGCTTGACCGTCGTCATGTGACGGAAGCGCCACAGCTGGAACCGCTCCTCGAGGTCGATCAGCTTCTCCGCCATGTCGTACTCGCTCCAGTACTGCCGGGTGTGCTCGTAGATCGTCCGGAACACGCTCACGACCTCGTCGCTGCGCTCGTAGGGGAGCGAGAAGTCGCGCTCGAGGCGGTCGGCCGGCACCGGGAGCCCGCGGCGTGCCAGGCAGCGCAGGAACTCGTCGTAGAGCGACGGCTGCCGGAGGCGCGCTTCGAGCGCGGCATGGATCGCCGGATCGGCGCGATGCGGCGCGAGGCTGCGCGCGTCCTTGTTCCCGAGCGCGAACTCGATCGCGCGGTACTGGTAGGACTGAAAGCCGCTCGCTCGCCCGAGCGCTTCGCGGAAGCCGAGGTACTCGCTCGGCGTCATCGTCTCGAGCACGCTCCACTGTTCGAACAGCATGCGCTGGATCTGGGCCACACGCGCCAGGATCTTGAAGCACGCCTCGAGCCGATCGTCGCGCACGCACGCGATCGCGGCATCGAGCTCGTGCAGCATCAGCTTCATCCACAGCTCCGAGGTCTGGTGCTGGATGATGAACAGCATCTCGTCGTGATGCGGCGGCTCGGAGCGCGGCCGTTGCGCCGAGAGCAGCTGGTCCAACCCGAGATAGGCGCCGTACGTCTGCTCGCGCTCGAGATCGAGGTGGATGCCCGGTTCTAGCTCGCGCTTGTTCATGGGAGCCAACTTTGGCCTAGTTCGCTTGCGCGAGGTAGTAGGCCTTCTGGGACGGGTAATACTCCTCGAACTTCGGCAGCATCACGCCCTCGCGAGACGCGACGAGGTTGTCGAGGTAGTACTCCCAGCCGGGACCGTAATCTCCGACGCCGCCGCGATCGGACAGGTGATGCACGAACACGAGCTCGGTCACGCCGTTCGCTTCGCGGAGTGTGAGCTCGAGGTGCGAGCCGTACGGGCCCTTCGTCGTGAGCTCGAGGTGATGCGGCGCCTCGCACGCGTCGATCGTGGCGTCCTTCCACGCATCGCCCGGCTCGAACACCATCTTGATCCGGATCGTGTTGCCGGGCCTGGCGTCGCCCTCCCACTTGGCGAACCAGCGCTCGGTGCGCTCGGACTGCGTCACGCTCGCCCACACGTCTTCGATCGGCGCGTGGAACGAGCGCGTCAGGATCAGATCGTTGCCACGCAGCTGGCCGGTCGGCTTCTTGCTCATGCGGTCTCCTTCTTCGTCTTGTCGTCGGCGGTGAGCGCGGTGCGCGCGGCGGCTGCTTCGCGCTTCGCGCGCTCGCGCTTCGTGCGGTGGACCTCGGTCTCGAGCGCCAGCAACCGGCGCTCCCAGGTCGCGGCGCGGTCCGCGCGGAGCTCCGCGAGGAACGCCTCGAGCTCGGCGAGCGCCCCGAGCTCGAGCCGGTACACGCGTTCGCGGCCGTGCGGCTCGTCGACGACGAGCCCGGCCTCGCGCAGGACGCGGAGGTGCCGGCTGATCGCGGGACGCGTCACGTCGAACGCGCCGGCGATCGCCCCGGCGGCCAGCCGGGTGTCTCGCAGCATCCGCAGGATCTCTCGCCGGGTGGCGTCGGAGAGCGCGTGGGCTACGAAATCCACGGAGAATCAGTAACCAATGCGTTACGCGTTGTCAACGCAACCTCGCCAGGTTCGCGACGGCGGCGGCCGCGTGCTGCTTGATCACGTCTCGCGCCTCGGCGACGCGCGGGTCGTCGTGGTGAGCGGCGAGGCCGGCGGTCGGGTTCAGGCGCGTCGCTCGCATCCACGCGGCGAGCGCCGGGTGGCGGCCGCGCGCGCGGTCGCCCACGAGCATCGCGAGGAACGCGCTCGCGTAGTCGGCGTTCGTGTCCCAGTAGAAGATCGGCGGACACAGGCGATTCTTGTCGGCGTCGTCGGCGATCGTCGCCTCGATCACGCCGAGCATCGCGAACTGGTAGCAGGAGAAGCTGTAGAAGAACGGCTGGATCGTGATCCGCTCGGGCTCGAAGATCGGTCGCAGCGGAGGACGCGCGAGCCCGCGTGCCGCGCAGTGCACGTGGATGGTCGCGGCGTCGGTGGGCACGCGGCCCTCGGAGAGCACGATCTCGTCGGTCTCGATCGCGAGCACGTGTCCCATGCGCACGACGTCCTCGATCTGGCGAAGCAGGCGCAGCTCGCCGTCGCTGACGATCGCGCCGCGAAACATCGTCGGCGCGGTCGCCGGATCGAGGCGGGCGAACACGCCGTGCGACTCGAGACGCGCGCACAGATCGGCCGGCGAGCTGGCGAGCGCGCACGCCTCGATCTGGAGCGCCACGCCGCGATAGAAGTCGGGCCACAGCCGGTGCGGCTGCTGGAACTTGCGGTTCACCCACCACGCGTCGCGCGGGCGGATCCAGCGGATCGCGGCTGGCGGCACGTGTTGCTCGAGCAGCCACACGCAGGTGTCGAGCGCGGTCTTGCCGCCGCCGATCACGACGAAGCGCCCGCCGCGTCGATCGAGGCGCGCGAGTTCGCCCGGCGTCACGCAGCACATGCCGCTCGCGACCCGAAACGGCGGCGGGGACGTCGCCGGGATCGTGCCCTCGACGTACGTGGTGTCGACGAGCTTGTTGCGCACGCGCACCTCGTGCGACGCGCCGGTCAGCCGCGACACGAACCGGTGCTCGCCGACGTAGTCGGAGCACGGGAAGTAGCGGACGCGGCCGGTCGGCAGCAAGTGCCGCGTCATCACGTGCTCGAAGTAGGCGCTCACCTCGGACGCGCCGGCGAGCTCGTAGAACCCCGCGTTCGTGCCGGTCGCGTCGATCGCGTCGTGGCCGAGCGGCACCGAGTGAACGCCGTAGAACGCCGACGGCTGGTGCAGGCGCACGAACGGATACGCGTCGTTCCAGTGGCCGCCCGGCGCGTGCCGTCGATCGACGATCGTCACCGTCGCGTCGGAGTGCGCGAGGATCGCGTCCGCGAACGCCATCCCGGCCGCGCCAGCGCCGACGACGAGATAGTCGGTGTCGACCACGTCCAGCATGCACCACGATACCTCGATCAGTGCGCGACCGGTGGCTGCTTGCCGAGCTCGGCCGCGAGCGCGGTGAGGCCGGTCAGGCTGCCGAGCTGCATCGTGTCGACGGCCGTGCTCGGCACCAGCACGATCGTCGCGTTCTGCTTGAGGCCCTCGTACAGCATGTTCATCGCGCGCAGGTGCAGCGCGGTCGGATCGTTGGCGTACGTGCGTGCCGCCTCGCCGAACTTCTCCGCGATCTGGCGCTCGGAGTCGCCGAGGATGACGCGCGCCTGGCGCTCGCGCTCGGCCTGCGCCTGCATCGACATCGCGTCCTGCAGCCCGGGCGGGATCAGCACGTCGCGCACCTCGACCGAGATCACCTGGATGCCCCACGGCTCGGTGCGCGCGTCGATGATCGTCTGGAGCTCGTGCGAGATGTGGTCGCGGCCTTCGAGCATCTCGGCGAGCATCGTCTTGCCGATCACATCGCGCAGCGCCGTTTGCGCGGCCCAGCCGATCGCGCTCGTGTAGTCGGCGACGGCGAGCGCCGCCCTCTCGGGATCGAACACCTTCCAGAACAGCACCGCGTCGACGTCGACCGGCA
>JBLMXA010000108.1:0-12587 GCA_050257515.1 Acidobacteriota bacterium
GGTGCATCCGTATCGCCGGATGATGCCGTTCCTGATGCGCGGGCGTAACGAGTCCGCCGTGTACTTCGAGCAGCAGCTCGATCTGTCGCGCACGCTGCCGTGGCTCGAGCAGCGCCAGGCGAGCCTGTTCTCGCTCGTGCTGCACGCGCTCGCGTCGGTGCTGCACGAGCGAGAGCGGCTGAATCGGTTCACGGTCAAGCGCAAGACGTACCAGCGCGACGGCGTGCTGCTGTCGTTCGCGGCGAAGAAGAAGCTCGACGAGGAGGCGCCGCTCGCGACGATCAAGCGGCGGTTCGACGCGGGCGAGACGTTCGACCAGCTCGTCGGTGCGCTCGCCGGCGACATCGAGACCGCACGCTCCGGCGCGCCGTCGCAGGTCGATCGCGAGCTCGGCATCCTGCTCAAGCTGCCCGGCTTCCTGCTCGCGTTCTTGATCTGGCTGCTCGACGGGCTCTACGCGCGCGGCCTCGCGCCGCGCTCGCTCGTCGACACCGATCCGATGTACGCGAGCGCGTTCGTCGCGAACCTCGGCAGCCTGCAGCTCGACGCCGCGTATCACCATCTCTACGAGCACGGCAACTGCCCGCTGTTCGTCACGATCGGCCGCATCCACGACGGCAAGGTCACGCTCAAGTTCACGTTCGACGAGCGCGTCGAGGACGGCCTCTACGCCGCGCACGCGCTCGGCCTGTTCGCGCGGCGGATCGAGGATCCGGCGAGCTGGATCCCGACTTCGGCGTGAACAGCAGCACGAGCGGCAGCACGAGCGTGCTCAGCACCGAGAGCAGCGCGGCGCCGGCGCCGACGACGTGCTCGGGCCACAGCACCTCGACGTGGGCGAACAGATCGAGGCGGAAGTCGATCGCGAGCATCGTCGCCACCCCACCGGCGAGCGCGAACGGCGTCGCGGCGAACCAGATCCACGCGCGCTTGCGGGTCGGCTCGCGAACCACGACGAGCACGGGCAACAGCGCGATCGCGAGGCCGGCGAGCAGGCTCGTGCCGCCGGCGTTGCGAGTCTCGGTGAGCTGGTCGTAGCTCGGCGTGCAGTCGTCGTGGTGGTGCTCGGTCGTGAACGCGAACGCGCGTCCGAGGCAGTTGTTGGAGTCGTCGTAGACGCGCTCGCCGGGGAAGAAGCCGACGACGGCGAGCACGGCCGCGAGCGCGCCCACCGCGACGACCAGGCGATGCAGCCTCAGCTCGAGCACGGGCTCGCGCACGCTCACCGTTCGATCGTACTATGGCCGCGACGTGCCCGATCCAGCGCTGCGCCGTATCCTGCAGCTGGTCGCGGCGCGCGCGCTCAACACGTTCGGGCGCGCCATCATCTCGGCGACGGTGCTGTGGGAGCTGTGGGACCGCACCCACGACAAGCTCGTGATCGCCGGCGTCGGCGCGGTGCAAGTGGTGCCGGTCGTGCTGCTGTTCGTCCAGGCCGGCGTGCTCGTCGATCGCAGCGACCGCCGCTTCGTGTCGACGATCGCGGCGGCGATGACCGGAGGTGTCGGCATCGGCCTCGCGCTCGCGTCGTGGTGGCACGCGCAGGTCGCGGTGTACTTCGGCCTGCTGTTCGTGCAGGGCTGCCTCAACGCGGTGCACGCGCCGGCGAGCGTGTCGCTGATCCCGCTGATCGTCGAGCGCGAGCTGCTGGCGCGCACGAACCGCATCTCGTCGAGCGTGCAGGAGACCGCCGCGATCCTCGGCCCGGCGCTCGCCGGGCTCGCGCTCGACCTCGTCGTGCCTGGCGCGATCTACGCGTTCGTGGCGATCACCGGCGTCGCGTCGGCGGCGATGTACCGCGCGCTGCCGAGGCCGCGTGCCGTCGTCGACAGCGGCGCGTCCGCCGCGCGCCGCGACTGGCGCACCGGCTTGCACTTCATCTTCCGCTCGCCGCTGCTGCTGCCGGCGCTGACGCTCGACATGTTCGCGGTGCTGTTCGCGGGCGTGCCGGCGCTGCTGCCGGCGGTCGCGAGCGACCTCCTGCACGTCGGACCGTTCGGCTACGGCCTCCTGCGCGCGGCGCAGTCGGCCGGCGCGGTCGCGATGGGCGTGATCGGCGGCCGCATCCGCGCGTGGCAGCGCCCGGGCCGCGTGCTGCTGGTCGTCGTCGCGCTGTTCGGCCTCGCGACGATCGCGTTCGGGCTGTCGCGATGGTTCCTGCTGTCGGTCGCGCTGCTCGTGCTGTGCGGCGCGCTCGACAACATCAGCGTCGTGATCCGGCTGACGCTCGAGCAGATGGTCGTGCCCGACGCGATCCGCGGGCGGGTCAGCGCCGTGCACTTCGTGTTCATCGGCATGTCGAACGAGCTCGGCGCCGCCGAGTCCGGCCTCGCGGCCGACCTGTTCGGGATCGTGCCCGCGATCGTCGGCGGCGGCGCGATCGCCGTGCTCGTCGTGGGCTTCGTCGCCGCGCGGTGGCGCGCGCTGGCGAAGATGCCGCCGCTCGACGAGCTGGGACCGGAAGAGGATTAGCCGCCAAGACGCCGAGGACGCCAAGACAGACGCCAAGACGATCTCAAGAAACAGATCTTGGCGTCTGTCTTGGCGTGCATGGCGCCTTGGCGGCAACTCTTAGTGGATCCGCGCCACGAACGTGCGCGCCGCGAGGATGCGTGCCTCGAGCTCCGCGAGCTCCTTGGCGCGCGCGCGCCAGGTGGCGGGCGCGGCGTCGCGGGCGAGCGCGAGGAACGTGTCGCGGTGGCGGACCTCGGCCTCGGCGAGCGAGGCGTACAGCTTGGCGGCCTCGGGCTCGGGCAGCGCACCCGCGAGCAGCGCGAGGCGCTCGGCGGAGCGGCCCTCGATGATCGCGAACACGAGCAGGCGATCGAGCAGCCGCTCCGGCTCGCGCTTGCGCACGTGCTCGCGCAGGGCTTGCGCGTAGTCGTCGCCGAAGTCGTAGGCGGCGGGCTGACCGCGGCGCTGCATGAGGCGCGACACCTGCACGACGTGGCGCGTCTCGTCGTGCGCGAGCCGCGCCATCGCCTCGACGAGGTCGGCGCGCTCGGGGTAGCTGCGGATCAGCGACAGCGCCGACTGCGCCGCCTTGCGCTCGCAGTGCAGGTGGTCGGCGTGCACCGCATCGAGATCGGCGAGCGCGACCTCGAGCCAGCGCGGCCCGGTGGGCGCGAGCGGCAACGCGTCGGCGAGCGCTTCGATCATCGAAGGGATGCTACATTCGCGCGTCGTGACCGGGAAGAAGAAGGCGGCGCAGAGCTTTGCGGACGATTGCCTTGCCGGGCTGCGGCGTGCGCAGCAGCTGCGGCCGAAGGTGATCGCGGCGACCGAGCGCACGATCGAGGGCACGCTCGCGCCCTACAACGAGCTGCTCGTCGCGGCGAGCGCGAGCAACGCGCTCGCAGGGCTGATGTCGGAGGTCCACCCCGACGAGGCGATCCGCGACGCCGCGCGCGAGTGCGAGCAAGAGGTGTCGCGGTTCTACTCGGACCTCGCGCTCGATCGCGAGATGTTCGACGCGCTCGTCGCGGTCAAGCTCGACGGCGCCGACGCGATCACGAAGCGGTTCCACGCGCACACCCTCCGCGACTACCGGCGCGCCGGCGTCGACAAGCCGCCCGAGGTGCGCGCTCGGCTCAAGGCGATCGACGAGGAGCTGACGAAGCTCGGCCAGCAGTTCTCGAAGAACATCGCCGAGGACGTCCGCTTCATCCAGGTCAAGGATCCCGGGCGGCTCGCCGGGCTGCCGGCCGACTTCATCGCCGCGCACGCGCCCGGCAAGGACGGCACGATCCGCATCACCACCGATTATCCCGACTACAACCCGTTCATGACGTACGCCCACGACGACGAGCTCCGCCGCGAGCTCTACGTCAAGTTCCGCAGCCGCGGCGACCAGGCGAACGAGCAGGTGCTGCGCGACATCCTCGTGCTGCGCGCCGAGAAGGCGAAGTTGCTCGGGTTCCCGAGCTGGGCCGACTACATCACCGCCGACAAGATGATCGGCTCGGGCGACCGCGCCGGCGAGTTCATCGAGAAGGTGTGGAAGCTCGCGGCGCCGCGCGCCGAGCAGGACTACGCCGAGCTGCTCCGCACGCTGCGCGCGATCGATCCGGGCGCGAGCGAGGTCTCCGACTGGCAGAAGGTGTTCCTCGAGAACCGCGTCAAGAAGGAGCGCTACGAGGTCGACGCGAGCCTCGTCCGCGAGTACTTCCCGTACGAGCGCGTGCTCGCCGGGCTGCTCGAGATCACGTCGGAGATCTTCGACATCCAGTACGCGCCGGTCGAGACCGTCGAGCCGTGGCACGATAGCGTGCTCGTCTACGACGTCGTGCGCCGCGGCGACAGGCTCGGGCGCATCTACCTCGACATGCACCCGCGCGAGGGCAAGTACAAGCACGCGGCGCAGTTCCCGCTCAAGGACGGCGTGCGCGGCCTGCAGCTGCCCGAGGGCGTGCTCGTGTGCAACTTCCCCGATCCGCGCGCCGGCGGCGAGGCGCTGATGGAGCACGACGACGTCGTCACGATGTTCCACGAGTTCGGCCACCTCATGCACCACGTGCTCGGCGGTCACCAGCCGTGGGTCACGCAGAGCGGCGTCGCGACCGAGTGGGACTTCGTCGAGGCGCCGTCGCAGATGTTCGAGGAGTGGGCGTGGAGCCACGACACGCTGTCGCGGTTCGCGCGGCATTACGCGACGGGCGAGACGATCCCGCAGGACCTCGTCGACAAGATGCGGCACGCCGACAAGTTCGGCCTCGGCACCGCGACCGTGCAGCAGATCTTCTACGCCGCGATCTCGCTGTCGTTCCACCGCGCCGATCCGAAGGCGCTCGATCAGCTCGCGGAGGTCAAGCGGCTGCAGGCGCACTACACGCCGTTTCGCTACGTGCCGGGCACGAAGTTCCACGCGAGCTTCGGCCACCTCGTCGGCTACTCGGCGATGTACTACACGTACCAGTGGTCGCTCGTGATCGCGAAGGACCTGCTCACGCCGTTCGAGGCGAGAGGCCTCATGGCCAAGGACGTGACCTACGCGTATCGCGACAAGGTGCTCGTGCCGGGAGGGTCGCGCGACGCCGCCGATCTCGTTCGTGACTTTCTCGGACGAGAGTACGATTTCGCTGCGTACGAACGTTATCTCGTCGCCTAGCCCTGACCGACCGCGTACGCGATCGCGACGAGCCTTTACAATCACCGACAATGCAAAGGATCGTGGACGATCCTCCGTTAGCGCAACGTTGACGGATCATTCGGGATCTCGCACCGTGTCTTCACAACGACTCTATCCGGAGAAGAGTGATGAAGAAGATCTCGATCGCGTTCCTCGCTGCGCTGTCCCTGATGTCGATCGCCGGCTGCAAGAAGAAGGGCGACGACATGATGGGGAAGATGACCGAGTTCAAGGAGAAGATGTGCGCCTGCAAGGCCGGCGACAAGGACTGCGCCATGAAGGTGCAGAAGGAGATGCAGGAGTACGCCGAGGGCCACAAGGGCGAGCAGGGCAAGATGTCCGACGAGGACATGAAGAAGGCCACCGACATCGGCATGGAGATGGCGAAGTGCTCGTCGAAGGCGATGGGCATGGGCGGTGACATGATGGGCGGCACGCCTCCGGCGGGTGGCAGCGCGGCGGCCCCGGCGGGTGGCAGCGCGGAGGCCCCGGCGGGTGGCAGCGCGGAGGCCCCGGCGGGCGGCAGCGCGGCGGCCCCGGCGGGCGGCAGCGCGGCGGCTCCGGCGGCGCCCGAGAAGAAGTGATCCTGCTTCTCGCTCGAGCCTAGCCTTGGCAGTACGAAGGGCCCGCGGCAACGCGGGCCTTTTCGTTTCAGGATACAGATCACGCCATGAAGCTCTCGATCACGCTCGTCGCGGTGCTCTGCCTCGCCGGCTGCAAGTCGCAGACGACGGTCGATCGGCTCGCCAGGCTCGCCGACCTCGAGCAGCGGATGTGCGCCTGCAAGGCCGGCGACGCCGAGTGTGCGAAGCAGGTGCAGAAGGAGCTCAAGGCGAACGCCGATGCCTCCGGCCAGCAGAAGCTGACCGACGACGAGGTCAAGCGCGCCGCCGACATCAACGCGCAGATCGCCGCGTGCGCCGCGAAGGCGAGCGGCGGCTCGTTCGCGGGCTCCGGCGGGCCTGCCGGGTCGGGAAGCGCCGAGCGTCCCGCCGACGTCAAGCCCGGCGAGCTGCCGAAGGAGTGCGGCGACTGGAAGGCGATGATCGACAAGCTCGCGTCGTGCGACAAGATGCCGGAGGCGCAGCGCAAGGTGATGAAGGACGCCTACCTCGAGGCGAGCAAGACGTGGGAAGGGTTGCCGCCCGACGGACGCACGGCGCTCGCGCAGGCGTGCAAGGCCGGTGCGGAGGCGATCGAGTCGAGCGCCAAGGCGACGTGCGGCTGGTAAGGGTCGGAGAATAGGGAATAGGCAACAGGGAACCGAGAGGTCTGAATGTCCGGTCATTCAGACCTCTCGGTTCCCTGTTGCCTATTCCCTATTGAGTCAGATCGCGGGTGATGTTTTTCTGGTGCGCCTCGAGCGTGCCGCCGCCGATCTCGATCAGCTTGGCGTCGCGCAGGAACTGCTCGACGCGGTACTCGGCGCAGTAGCCGTAGCCGCCGAGCACCTGGACCGCGGCGTCGGCGACCTCCTTGGCGGCGGTCGCCGCGAACAGCTTCGCGGCGTCGGTGCCGAGCCGGTTGCGCTTCGTCGGGCCGACCGACGCGGCGACGTCGTAGATCAGCGCGCGCATCGCGGCGGTCTTGGCGAAGCTGTCGCCGATGTAGCGCTGGATCTGGCCGTGATCGGCGAGCGGCTTGCCGAACGTGCGGCGCTCGGTCGCGTACTTCACCATCACGTCGAGGCAGCGGCGCGCGATCCCCAGGCTCATCGCCGCGAGCCCGAGCCGCTCGATCTCGAGGTTGCGCATCATGTTCGTGATGCCGCCGCCCTCGCTGCCGAGCAGGTTGTCGCGCGCCACGCGCACGCCGTCGAACACGAGCTCGCTCATCGTCGACGCGCGCATGCCGAGCTTGGGGATCTTCGGGCTCGTCGAGAACCCCGGCATGCCGCGCTCGACGACGAACGTCGTGATGCGCTCGTCGAGCTTGCCGTAGACGAGGAACACGTGGCCCTCGCAGCCGTTCGTGATGAACGTCTTGCGGCCGGTCAGCACGTAGTGATCGCCGTCGCGGCGCGCGACGGTCTGCATGCCGAGCACGTCGGTGCCGACCGCGGGCTCGGTCATCCCCATGCCGCCGACGCGCTCGCCGGTGAGCGTCGGCGGCAGCAGGCGCGCGCGCTGCGCGGGGGTGCTCGCGTAGTAGAAGTTGTTGACGAACAGCAGCGCGTGGGCGAGGTAGCCGAGCGTGAAGCCGGGGTCGCAGTACGCGAGCTCCTCGTGCACGATGCACGACGCGACCGCGTCGAGACCGGCGCCGCCGTCGGCCTCGGGGATCGTGATGCCGATCAGGCCCAGGCCGCCGAGCTCGCGCAGCAGCGCGACGTTGAACGTCCCGCTCTCGTCGTGCTCCATCGCCTGAGGCTCGACACGAGTCTGCGCGAACTGGCGGACCGTGTTGCGCAGCAGCTCGTGCTCGTCGCTGACACTAGGCACGAGCGCAGCCTACCGCGCGTGGTAACAATCTGCACGGTCATGACAGCGCCAGGTGTGACACGTTGGATGCAGGGTCAGCCCGCCGTGCTGGTCGGCAACCCGACCGCGCACTCCGGCAAAGCCGCCGACTGGATCCGCCACGCGCGGGCGCTGCTCGACGAGGCGAACGTCGCGCACCGCTTCGTCGCGACCGAGCCGGAGGGCGCGACCGTCGACCGCGTGCGCGAGGCGATCGACGACGACGGCGCTCGCGTCGTCATCTACATGGGCGGCGACGGCACGTTCGCCGAGGTCGCGAAGGGCATCCTCGCGTCGCGTCACGCGTCCGAGATCGCGATGGGCATGCTGCCGACGGGCACCGCGAACGATCAGGGCAAGTCGTTCGGCCTCGATGCCGGGCCGGGCGCGCTCGACCGCAACGTCGCGGTGCTCGCCGCCGGTCTCACGATCGGCTGCGACGTCGGCCGGCTCGTGATCGAGCGCGGGCTGCGCGAGGTCCACCGCGATCTGTTCTTCGATTCGTTCTCGATCGGCCTCGGCGCCGCGAGCCTGGCGACGCGCAACCGCGACCGCGAGCGCGTCGGGCGAATCCCGGGGCTCGGCACGATCTACCGCGACCAGCTCGTCTACCTCGGCGCGGTCGTCCAGCGGTTCGTCGAGAGCTACGTCGTCGACATCAAGTTCGATGTCGACGCGGTGATCGACGGCACCGTCCACCACCTGCCGCAGCTGATCGACGTCATCGTCAAGAACACGCGGATCTTCGGCGGCGAGTGGATCTTCGATCCGCAGGCCGAGTCCGACGACGGTCGCTTCGAGCTCGTGCCGATCACCGGCCGCCGCGACTTCACCGCGCGCGTGCTCGGCAACCTGCGCGACAGCCCGCTCGGCGTCGACGATCTCGAGCGGCTCGGTGTCGCTCACGCCGCGCCGATCGCCGGCTCGAAGTTCGAGCTCACGGTGCGCGCCGAGGGCGGCGTCCTGCCGGCCGCGCAGATCGACGGCGAGGAGCTACCGGCCGGCGACCGCTACTCGATCCAGGTCGTCCCGCGCGCGCTGCGCCTCGTCGTGCCGCGCGAGCACGTCGATCCCGCGATGCTGAGCGGCCGTGTGACATCGCCTGCGACAGAGTGAGCACACGACGATGGGCAGTGATGTGTGCGGGCCCCGCCGTCACGCCGTGCGCCGCGTGTAGCTGCGCGACCTTAGAATCGCCGTTCGCCCGGCCCGCCGCTTGCTGAGCACCCGGCCACGCTCGCGCGCGTGCACGCATTCGGTCGTTTACCCTCATCATCATCCGAGTGCGTGCACGTGCACGGGCAGCTTTTCCGCGTGGCGCGGCGCTTGCTGCTACGCTGGAGCGATGAAGCCGGCGGCGTTGCTCCTGATCGCAGCGTGCGGAGCTGCGACTGCGCCTCCGGCGCACGTGCCGGCGAACGCGACCGCGTCGTGCCGCGAGGCGGCGGCCGGGCTCGAGCAGGGGACGCGCAGCGTGCGGGCGCCGGAGTCCTCGGTGGTGATCGAGATGCACGCGCGGTGCACCGAGGACGTGTGGCCGGTCGCGGCGATCGAGTGCTTCGCGCGCATGCACGAGGGCGAGCTCGGGCGCTGTGCGCGCGCGCTGCCCGACGGCGCGCGAGACCGCATGTTCGCCGTGCTCGGCGGCGGCGCGCCGGATCGCGCCGCGATCGCGATCGCGCGCGCGCGGCTCGAGTCGATGCAGGTCGGCGTCGGCGAGTGCGACCGCTTCGTCGCCGCGGTTCACTCCGTGCTGACGTGCGAGCAGATGCCGATCGAGGCGCGCGTCCAGCTCGGCAACGAGACCGCCGACATCTGGGACCTGCCGACCGAGGGTCTGCCCGAGGACGCGCAGCGCCGGATGGCCGACGCGTGCGGCGCGTCGCTCGCGCAGCTGCAGCAGCAGGCGCAGGACGCCGGCTGCATGCTGTGAGGGCCGCGGGTCGCACGCAGATCGGAACTCAACAGAGAAGCGGAAGCGGAAGCTGAGTCGAGAACGTTCTGCGTTCTGGGTTCAGGTTCCGGTTCCGCTTCTCGGTTTCTGCCCGATCACGGCGCGTCGTCGTAACGGATCGCGGTGTACGTGCCGTGGTACTGCACGGTCACCGTCGATCCGGAGATCGTGACGGCCGCGGTGACCTCGACGGCGTACGGCGTCGACGAGCTGCAGCCGGTCTCTTCCATGAACCTCGCCTCGCTGCCGGGCTGGGTCCACGCGGCGAACAGCATCACGTGATCGGAGTTGTTGACCGCGTCGCCCGGGCGCAGCTGGTCGCCGGGGATCTCGTGCGTCAGATCGGTCTGGAACGGCGCGAAGCCGGCCGTCGTGCGGCCGGGCGCGGGCAGCTGCCACGCCCACGACACGAAGCCGGAGCAGTCGCTGCGATACGGATCCCAGTCGGCGTTGTCGGGGCGCGTGCACGTCGACGCGCACGCGGTGTCGTAGTCGCGCTGGTGGTTCGGCGCCTGGCAGTACGGCACCTGGGCCGCGACCCACAGCGCGCCGCGCGCGACCGCGCCCTCGCCATGCATCGCCGGCGTCGTGCCGGCGTCGGCGCCGCCCGGCTCGCCCGAACCGCCGGCGATGTCGCCGGTGCAGGCGGCGGTCGCGACGACCAGGATCGCGGCAAGGCGAGTCATGGGGGCGGAACATAAGCGAGATCGCGCGGAGCTGTGAACAAGATTCGAGTGGCTACTCCGGTCGCCACTCCCGCAACCGCCGTGAATCGTGTTATCGCGGGGCAAATGAAGTCTTTCGCCCTCGTCGTGTCGCTGCTGGGAATCGGGCTGGTCGGTTGCCTCGATTCCACCTCACCCACCGATCCGTCGACAAGCACCAGCGCGGACGAGCTCGACGCGCTCGGCAACGATCCGCCCGCGCTCGGCAAGCACTGGGCGCGCGGCTCGGGGCCGAGCGGCGGGACCTCGAGCCCGCAGCTCGTCTATCACAGCGGCGCGATCATGACGTCGACCGCGGTCACCGCGATCTACTGGGGCACGTCGTGGAGCGACCCGACGTTCGCCGGCGACAAGATCAGCGGCCTCGACACGCTGTACGGTGGCCTCGGCGGCACCACGTACCTCACCACGAACACCGAGTACACCGGCACGAACGGCCAGGTGACGACGAACGTCAGCTACAGCGGCCACGTGCTCGACACCGGCTCGAGCCTCACGCGCACGCCGAAGACGTCGGCGATCCAGGCCGAGGTCTGCAAGATGATCGGAAACCCGGTCGCGAACGGCTACTACCCGGTCTACACCGACCTGCCGCGCGGCCACGCCGGCTACTGCGCGTGGCACAGCTACGGCACGTGCAACGGCGTGCCGGTGCAGTTCGGCTTCTTCTTCTCGCTCGACAACGACACCGGCTGCGACGTGAACGCGATCGCGCCGCACTCGCAGGCGCTCGACTCGCTCGCGAACGTCACCGGCCACGAGCTGTCGGAGATGATGACGGATCCTCGCAACGGCGGCTGGTACGACTCGTCGGGCAACGAGAACGCCGACAAGTGCGCGTGGACGTTCCCGCCCGACGGCGGCCAGACGATCGCGGGCCAGCAGTGGCAGATCCAGGGCAACTGGTCGAACAACGCGTACACGAGCGGCACCGGCTACACGCCGCGCAACACGACGAACCAGCCCGGCTGTCTCGACGGCAGCACGCAGTATCCGTGATCACCTAGACGTCGGCCCGGCTTCGGTCCATCCTCCGGCCATCTACCAGGAGGTTTCCGATGGCTGACGTCTTCATCTACGACGCGCTTCGCACGCCGCGTGGCCGCGGCAAGGCCGGCAAGGGCGGGCTCTCGCATGTCCATCCGCAGGAGCTGCTCGCGCAGACCCTGAACCACATGGCGGAGCGCAAGAAGCTCGACAAGACCCTCGTGGAGGATCTCGCCGTCGGCTGCGTCACCCAGGTCAAGGAGCAGGGCGCGTGCATCGCGCGCGTCGCGCTGATCGCGGCGCAGTGGCCCGAGGACGTGACCGGGTTCACGATCAACCGCTTCTGCGGCTCGGGCCTCGAGGCGGTCAACTCGATCGCGTCGAAGATCGGCGCCGGCTTCATCGAGGGCGGCGCCGGCGGCGGTGTCGAGTCGATGTCGCGCGTGCCGATGGGCTCGGACGACGCGATGCTCGACGGCCTCAACGAGAAGCTGCGCAAGCGGCTGTACCTGGTGCCGCAGGGCATCTCGGCCGACCTGATCGCGACGCGCGAGGGGTTCACGCGGGCCGACGTCGACAAGTTCGCGCTCGCGAGCCAGCAGAAGGCGGCGCGCGCGATCGAGGGCAAGCGCTTCGACAACGCGATGTTCACCGTCAAGAACGACGACGGCTCGGTCGCGCTCGCCAAGGACGAGCACCCGCGCGCGGACACCACGCTCGAGGGGCTCGGTGGCCTCAAGCCGGCGTTCGACCAGATGGGCGCGATGAAGGTCGGCCCCCACGGCGAGAGCCTCGATCAGCTCGCGCTCCAGCGCTATCCGGACGTCAAGGAGATCCACCACGTCCACACCGGCGGTAACTCGTCGGGCATCGTCGACGGTGCCGCGGTCGTGCTGATGGGCTCGGCCGAGTGGGGCAAGAAGGCCGGCCTCAAGCCGCGCGCGCGCATCCGCGCGATGGCGACCGCGGGCGCCGAGCCCGTGATCATGCTGACGGCGCCGGCGCCGGCGTCGCAGAAGGCGCTGAAGAAGACGGGCATGCAGGTCAAGGACATCGACCTGTGGGAGATCAACGAGGCGTTCGCGGTCGTCCCGCTGCAGACCGCGCGCAAGCTCGGCATCGCCGAGGATCGCATCAACGTCAACGGCGGCGCGATCGCGCTCGGCCACCCGCTCGGCGCGACCGGCGCGATCCTGCTCGGCACCGCGCTCGACGAGCTCGAGCGCGCGAACAAGTCCACCGCGCTGATCACGCTGTGCATCGGCGGCGGCATGGGCATCGCGACGATCATCGAGCGCGTCTAGTGCCGGTGACGTTCGTCGCCGCTAGCGCCG
>JBLMXA010000109.1:0-9782 GCA_050257515.1 Acidobacteriota bacterium
GGCGGTCGACTGCTATCGCATCGCGCTCGGCCCGCCGTGGGAGCTCGATCCGCACAACCCGCTCGTCCACCAGGAGATCGTCAACGCGTTCGAGGCGAAGGGCGACAAGTACGCCGCCGACCAGGCCGCGGCCGAGCTCGCGACGAAGTACGGCCCGGGCACCGCCTGGTACACCGCGAACGAGAAAGATCGCGAGGCGATGGAGACGCAGCGCCGGATCTCCGAGCGCGCGCTCTACGCCGCGGCGCTCAACACGCACTCCGCGGCGACCCAGGCGCGCAAGGACTACGAGGCGTCGGCCAAGAAGGATCCGCAGGCGAAGCAGGACTACCTCGCGATGTACGCCAAGGCGGTCGATCTCTACCGCAACTTCATCAAGACCTATCCCGACTCCGACTACATCTACGAGTTCTCGTTCAACGAGGGCGAGGCGCTGTTCTACAGCGAGCGCTACCCCGAGGCGATCGAGCAGTACACGTGGGTGCTCGATCACCGCGATCTCGGCACGAGCCACTACCTCGACGCCGCGCACTCGATCATGGCGTCGTACGAGGCGGAGAAGGACAAGGAGATCGCCGAGGGCAAGCTCGCGCCGCTCAAGGTGCCGACCGTCGCCGATCTCAAGGCGGTGCCGCAGCCGTGGCAGCCGCAGCCGATCCCGGCGTTCTACCTGAAGCTGCAGGCGCAGTACGACAACTACCAGAACATCGTCAACGACCCGGCGGCCGCGCCGGGCCAGGGCATCAACGCCGCGCTGATCTCGCTCGCGTACTTCCACGTCGACGACGCGATCGCGCGGTTCCAGAAGGTGATGGACAAGTTCTGCAACACGCCGCCCGCGACGAAGGACGACCTCGCGCCGGCGGCGAAGGCCAAGGATGGCATCCTCGCGATCTACGAGGCGCAGGGCAACTTCGACGCGATCGAGGCGACGAACAAGCGGTTCGTCGCGGCGAACTGCGGCGACGCGAAGGCGCAGCAGCTCGCGATGTCTCAGAACCGCTCGCTGAACTTCCAGCGCGCCGGCGATCTGTTCAAGAAGAACGCGTACGTCCCGGCGGCCGAGGCGTTCTATCGCTTCTACGCGACGACACAGAAGGACGATCCGGATCGCCCGGTCGCGCTCTACAACGCGGCGGTCGCGTACAAGCTCGGCGACCGGCCGAAGACCGCGATCGCGCTGTTCAAGGAGTTCACGCAGAACCCCGACAAGAAGTTCCGCGACAGCCCGTACTATCTCGACGCGCTCCGCCTGACCGCCGCGAGCCAGCAGGCCGCGTTCCAGTACGACGACGCGATCAAGAGCTACCTCGATCTGTACAACACGACGAAGAAGGCGAAGAAGCTCGGCATCAAGCCGCCGGAGCCGCTGCCCGGCCAGCCGGCGTTGACGCTCGACCAGATCGGCCTCGACGCGGTCTACAACGCGGCGTTCGCCGCCGAGGTCAACCGCGACTTCAGGAAGTCGGTCGACCTCTACAACCAGTACCTGAAGGTCGAGCCCGACCGCCGCAAGCAGGATCGCGCGCTGTGGGAGATCGCGGGCATCTACCGGCAGGCCGGCGACGTCGGCAACATGACCGAGACGCTCGATCGCTGGCGCGCGAAGTACGGCCGCGATCCCGGCAACGAGGACGACTACGTCAAGTCGTTCTACGACACCGCGAAGCTGCTGCACGCGAAGGGCCGCACGGCGCAGGCCAGGCAGGCGGAGACCGCGACGATCGACGCGTGGAAGAAGGTCGGCGCGACCAAGAACACGAAGGGCGCGAAGATGGCGGCCGAGTTCGCGATCGACGAGGCCGAGGACTACTACAACAAGACGTGGGCGCCGCTGAAGATCACGCGGCAGATCACGAGCAGCAACATCAAGACGGTCAAGGCCGAGATCGGCAAGCTCAAGGACTCGATCGAGAAGACCCGCAAGGCGACCGAGGACAAGTACATCGCGCTCGATCAGTACGGCGTGCTCGAGGCGTCGATGGCGGCGAAGGTGCGGTTCGGCGACATCCAGTACGACCGCGCGCAGAAGCTCGGCGACTTCCCGGCGCCGAAGATCATCCAGAACAACCCCGACGCGATCGCCGCGTTCGAGAACAGCCGCGACGAGGCGCTCAAGAAGGACCTCGACGAGGCGAAGACGGACTGGGCCGACGTGCTCGACGCCGCGAAGAAGGGCGGCGTGTCGAACCACTGGAGCCAGCACGCCGCGGAGAACCTCGCCCGCGAGTTCCCGGACGAGTACCACACGCTGCGTCAGGAGCAGATCGAGGGGACGGACAAGCCATGACGACAGATCCCCGGATGGGCTCGCGCGTATGTAGAGATATGACCCGCCGCGTCGCGGCCGTGCTGCTGTCAGCTGGCGTCGCGGCGTGCGGCGGCGGGACGAAGTCTGCCAAGACGACGCCGAGCCCGGCGAGCGGCAGCGGCAGCAACACGCAGTCGATGCAGGACACCGGCATGCCCGACGCCAGCGGCGCGGCGCAGACCAATCCCGGCGCGCCGGCCGCGGGTGGTCCGGGTGCACCGGCCGGTGGCTCCAATGCCGGCGCACCGGGGGCTCCGCCCGAGCCGGCGGTCGTGTTCCCGAACCAGGATCCCGATCCGGCGCAGGCCAAGGCGCAGGTCGACCAGCACCTGTCGGTCGCCAAGCGCGCGCTCGCGCTACCGGCGCCCGACGGCGACACCGCGCTGCGCGAGGCTCGCGAGGCGCTCAAGATCGACGCCGCGAACGTCGATGCCGCCGCGTACGTCGCGTACGCGTACTACGCGAAGAAGCAGCTCGACACCTCCGAGCTCGTGCTCGACGAGCTGTTCAAGCGGCCGACCGCGAAGAGCAACGCGAACGTCTACTACGTGTACGGGCTCGTGTACGACCACACGAACCGCCCCGAGCAGGCCGTGCTCGCGTTCAAGAAGGCGACCGAGCTCGATCCGAGCTTCGCGAGCGCGTGGGTCGATCTCGGCGTCCACCAGCTGGAGAACAAGCAGTACCAGGACGCGATCCAGACGTTCGAGAAGGCGACCAAGCAGCTCGGCCGCAACGACGCGGCGACGCTCGACGACCTCGGCTCGGCGTACCGCGGCGCCGCCGGCGACCTCCCGCCCGGCTCCGGCGATCGCACGCGCCTCATCCAGGCGGCGGAGGCGGCGTACAAGCGCTCGCTGCAGGCCGACCCCGGCTACGGGCTCGCGTACTACAACCTGGCGCTGCTGTACCTCGACTTCGATCCGTTCCCGTCGGGCGGCGGCTCGCTCGATCCGCTGCAGCGGATCGATGCCGCGAAGGCGTTCCTGAGCCAGTACAAGAATGCCAAGGGCGTCGACATGAAGCTGTTCGACGAGCGCATGAAGGACGTCGCGAAGGCCGAGAAGCGCGCGAAGAAGGCGGCGAAGTCGGCCAAGAAAGGCGGCAAGTAGTCATGAAGCATCTGCTGCTCGCCGCGCTGTGCGTGCTGCCGCTCGCGTCGATCGCGCGTGCGGATACTCCCGAGCGGTGTCAGGATCAGGACAACTCGGGGGAGAAGAAACAGGGCAAGTTCCACATCGAGTACATCAACGGCAAGCCGGTCACCGTGATCGACACGATCGTCGCGGTGTGCGGTAAAGTTCCCAGGCCGAGCGTCGTGTACGTCCTCACGGTGAAGAACATCGACTATGAATGGGAGAGCCTGAAGCAGGACTTCATGCCGCTGATCCTCGCCACCGTGAAAAAGGCGCCGTTCTGATGGCCACGCCGCGTCCTCCACAGCAGCCACAGCAGCAGATGGCCTCGCAGAGCCAGGGGCCGCGCCAGCGCATCCTGCGCATCGGCGTGCTGCTCGGCGGCAAGCTCGTCGAGGAGCGACTGATCCGCGAGCGCACGACGGTCTCGATCGGCCAGTCGATGAAGAACACGTTCTCGGTGCCCGTCGAGGGGCTGCCCCTCGAGTTCCCGATGTTCGTGATCGACCAGGGCCGCTACTACCTGCGGTTCTTGAACAACATGGACGGCCGCCTCAGCGACGGCGGCAACGTCAACACGCTCGACGCGCTCAAGAGTCGCGGCGGGCAGAACCACGGCAGCTACTGGCAGGTGCCGCTCGCCGACAACTCGCGCGGCAAGCTGTCGGTCGGCGATCTCACCGTCCTGTTCCAGTTCGTCACCGAGCCGCCGCGGCAGCCCAAGCCGATGCTGCCGGCGTCGGTGCGCGGCACGTTCGCCGATCGCTTCGATCCGCGGCTCTCCGTGATCCTCGGCGCGTCGATCATCATCCACTTCGCGATCGTGATCGTCGCGCTCGCGATGGACGTCGAGGTGCCGCAGGGCCTCGCCGACCGCGCGTACAACCTGACGTTCAGCCAGGACAAGTACGAGGTCGATCTGTCCAAGCCGCAGCCGACGAAGGATCAGGGCGCCGATCAGGCGGCGAAGAAGGAGCCCGAGAAGGCCAAGCCCACGCCGCAGCCGACCAAGCAGCCCGCGCAGGACAACTCCGGCCGCGACGACAAGGAAAAGATCTCGCTCAAGCAGCAGGAGGACGCGAAGGCGATGGCCGACCTGCTGACCGGCGAGGGGCCCAACGGCAACAGCGAAGGCGACATGAGCCGCCGCCGCCCGGGCGCGGACCTCAACCAGCAGATCGCGGACGTCAAGGAGAGCGGCAAGGGCGTCGGCGTCGGCGGTGGCGCGGGCCGCGGCTCGCGCGATGGGGACTCGCGCGTCGGCACCGGCAAGGGCCCGAACATCAACGGCCCCGGTGGTACCGAGGTCGCCGGCGGACCGAAGGTCGAGAAGGCGCCGACCGGCCGTATCTCGGTTTCCGAGAAGCAGGGCGGCGAGGACACGAACCTGTCGCCCGAGGCGGTGCTGTCGAAGATCCAGAACGCCTACATGGCGGGCCTCAAGCGCTGCTACAAGAACTACCTCGTCAAGGACGCGAGCGCGCGCGGCAAGGTCACGCTATCGCTCACGATCAACGAGACCGGCCGCACCGTGAAGGGCGGCGCCCACGGCTTCGCCTCCGAGGTCGATCAGTGCATCACCGCCCAGATGGGCTCGTGGCGCTTCCCGATCCCGAAGGACAAGGACGGCGAGGCGACGACGGCGGACTTCGCGATCACGCTGCAGTTGGTTCCGGACTGAGGAGAGACAAACCACAAAGACACAAAGGACACAAAGCATCCGGGCTTCGTGTGCTTTGTGTCTTTGTGGTTAGATCTTCTGGATCTGCCGTGCGTTGGACGTGTCATGACGTCCCGCGCGCTTCGCATCGGTGTCCTGATCGGCGACACGCTCGTCGAGGAGCAGCTGGTCGACGCTGCGACTCCGATCACGTTCGGCCAGTCGCTGCGCTGCACGATCTCGGTGCCGGCCGACGGCGTACCGCGCGAGCACGTGCTGTTCACGCGCGATGGCGATGCGTTCGTGCTCCACGTTGCCGGCCAGCCGCCGCAGCCGCTCGCACGTGGCGCGCGCGGCAAGCTGCGCGTCGGCGACGCGACCGTGCTCTACCAGGAGGTCGCGCGTGCGGTCGTGCCGGTACCCGTGCTGCCGCGCGAGCTGCGCGGCTCGCTCGCCGACCGCATCGACCGCCGGCTCGCGACGATCGTCGGCGCGTCGCTCGCGCTGCACGTCGCGATCGCGGCGTGGGCGTGGACGCACGACGCCGGCGCGCCTCTGCTCGACACGCCGCTCTCCGGCAAGTTCGAGCGCGCGACGATCGACGTGGCCGACGTGATCGACGCGCCGAAGCCGGGCGCGGCGGTGCCGGTCGCGCCGACCGTGCAGACGCCCGCGCGCATCGTCCAGCCGACGCGCGTGACCGTGCCGCACCGCCCCGACGAGCCGGTGCGCCTCGAGGACGCCGCGCGGCTCGCGTCGATCCTCGCGGGCCCCGACGCCGACGAGACCGGCGTCGGCAGCATGGGCCACCGCCGCCCGTCGGCCGACCTCGCGCAGCAGCTCGATGACGCGCGCCATCACCGCGTCACCATCGGCGACGGCACGCCGACCTCGCGGGAGGGCCGCGAGGCGCTCGGCACCGACGACCACGGGCTGCCGATCCACGAGCAAGCGACCGATCGCATCCACGCTCCGGATGCCGTACCCGAGCGCGGCCGCGTCCACCTCGACGGCCTCAAGAGCGAGGAGAAGACCACGCTGACCGCGCAGCTCGTGCTCGACAAGATCAACGCGCTCTACATGGCGGGCCTGCAGCGCTGCTACCGCAAGGGGCTCGCGCTCGACGCGCACCTCGGCGGCACGGTCGCGATCTCGTTCACCGTCGACGAGGCCGGCCGCGTCACGGAGCCCGACGCGGAGGGCATCGACCCACAGGTCGATCACTGCATCACGTCGCAGATGGCGACCTGGCGCTTCACCGCGCCGCGCGACGCCAAGGGCGAGCGGACCGACACCACCTTCCACGTCAGCCTCGCGCTCCAGCCGAGCTAGCGTATGATCGGATCGTGCGCGCTCTGCTGCTCGTGTTGCTGCTGACCGCGACGGCCGGCGCGAAGCCGCGCTGGCAGGAGCTGCCGCTGCCGCCGGCGATGCCGGCGTCCGCCGAGCACGGCACCGTCGACGTCGCCGGCGCGAAGATCTACTACGCGCGCTACGGCAAGGACGGCGGCGATCCGGTCATCCTGCTCCACGGCGGGCTCGGCAACGGCGACCACTGGTCGCGCCAGGTCGCCGACCTCGAGGACAAGTTCGCGGTCTACACCATCGACAGCCGCGGCCAGGGCCGAAGCACGCGCACGCGCGCGCCGGTCACGTACGACGTGATGGCGAACGACGTGCTCGCGGTCATGGATCACCTCAAGCTCGAGCGCGCGGCGCTCGTCGGTTGGAGCGACGGCGGCGAGATCGCGCTCAAGATCGCGATCGAGCACCCCGAGCGCGTCACGAAGCTGTTCGTGTTCGGCGTCAACTACGACGCGAGCGGCAGCAAGCCGCGCGGCGGCCCGCAGGCGCCGACGTTCGCCGCGTACGCGCAGAAGTGCCGCGCCGATTACGCGCGGATGTCCTCGACGCCGAGGCAGTGGGACGCGCTCGTCGACTGGCTGCTGCCGGTGTGGCGCAACCCGATGGGGTTCACGAAGGACCAGCTGCGCTCGATCCAGGCGCCGACGCTGGTCGCCGACGGCGACCACGACGAGGTCATCGTGCTCGACCAGGTCGAGGAGATGGCCAAGCTGATCCCGCACGCCGAGCTCAAGATCTTCCCCGATACCAGCCATTTCGTGCACTGGCAGGATCCGAAGGACTTCGACGACACGCTCGTCGAGTTCCTCTCGAAGTAGAATGCCGCGGTGCCCGAGCCCCCCGAGTCCGGCGCCCTGATCGGCCCGTACCGGCTGATGTCGCAGCTCGGCAAGGGCGCGATGGGCGAGGTGTGGCGCGCGCGAGACGAGCGGCTCGATCGCTACGTCGCGCTCAAGGTGCTGCCGCCCGACGTCGCCGGCGATCCCGAGCGGCGCGCGCGGATGCTGCGCGAGGCGCGCGCCGCGGCGGCGATCCGCCATGCGAGCGTGGTCACGCTGTTCGACGTCGTCGAGCACGCCGGCCAGGACATCCTCGTGATGGAGCTCGTCGAGGGCACGACGCTGTCCGAGCACCTGCGCAAGCACGGCCCCGCGCCGCTGGCGACGACGCTGCGCTGGCTCGAGGACATCGCCGCGGCGCTCGCCGCCGCGCACGCGCGCCGCATCCTCCATCGCGACATCAAGGCGGCGAACATCATGGTGACGCCCGAGGGCGGCGTGAAGGTGCTCGACTTCGGGCTCGCGAAGCTGCGCGACGACGTGACGCCGCCCGCGGACGCGACGAAGCCGAGCTCGTCGACGAGCTTCACGAAGCTCGCGCTCGACGCGACGATGTCGGCGAGCGACGGCTACCAGACGCACGCGGGCTCGCTGCTCGGCACGCCGCTGTACATGGCGCCCGAGCAGCTCACCGGCGATCCGCCCGACGAGCGCAGCGAGGTGTTCTCGGTCGGCGTGCTCGCGTACGAGCTGCTCGCCGGCAAGCCGCCGTACCACGCGGGCTCGCTCGACGAGCTGTTCCGCCAGATCGCGAACGTCCCGGCGCCGCACCTCGACGACGCGCCCGACGCCGTCGACGCGATCGTGCAGCGCGCGCTCGCGAAGGATCCCGCCGCGCGGTTCCAGACGATGGAAGAGCTGCGCGCCGCGCTCGCCGACGCGCGCCGCCCGCGCACGTGGCGCTGGCCGCTCGTCGCCGCGGCCGCGTTCGCGCTCGCCGCGATCGGCGGGGGCGCGTGGTGGTACACGCACCGCACGCCGCCGCCGCGGCCCGGCGACGACTACGTCGCGCGCGCGCTCGAGGAGTACGACGTCTTCTACAACGACAAGGCGCTGTCGTCGCTGCGCGCCGCGCTCGCGGTCGCGCCCGAGCACCCGCGCGCGAACGCGTACATGATCCTGTTCGGCGGCGCGTCCGATGCCGACCGCGCCACCGCGCTCGCCGCCGCGCACCGCGCCGAGCGCGACGCCGCCGGCAAGGACCGCGCGCTGCTCGCCGCCGCGATCGCGAGCGTCGAGCAGGGCACCTCGGCCGCGCGCGCCGCGCTCGGCGACAGCGGCGGCGATCGCGAGCTCGCGTTCTGGGCCGCCGAGCTCGACTGGCGCAGCAGCCACTACCAGGCCGCGCATGACGAGTACCGCGCGTTGCTCGCCGAGCCCGCGCCGCAGTTCCGCGGCCGCATCTACGATCACTACTCGTCGGTGCTGCTCTACTTCGACGAGCCCGCCGAGGCGCTGCGCATCGGCAAGCTCTACCGCGACGCGTTCCCCGGCGAGGCCGACGCCGTCGGCGTCTACGCGACAACGCTCGCGGCCGCCGGCAAGCTCGACGAGGCCCTCGCCGCCGCCGAGGACGCGCTGCGCCTCGCCGAGGGCGAGGACACGCTCGCCGGGCTCGCCAAGGTGCTCGCGATCGAGGGCGATCACGCGCGCGCGAAGGAGCTCTACCAGCGCTCGCTCGATCGCGCCGGCCCCGCGCGCCGCCCGCTGCGCCGCGCCGCGCTCGCGCTGCTGCAGTGGCTCGACGGCGACGCCGACGCCGCGCGCGCGACCGTCGCACCGTGCCTGCCCGGCGGCGCCGAGGCGCAGATCGCGCAGCGCGGCGCCTGCCTGTTCGTCGCCGGCGTCGTCGATCCGTCGCGCCTGGCCGAGGCCGCGAGCGAGCTCGACGCGCTCGCGCGCGACGCGAGCGACCTCCACCCGGCGTACGGCGCGCCGGCGTCGCTCGCCGCGCTGCTCCGCGCACGCGATCACTTCTTCGCCGGCGCGTGCATCACCGCCGGCGATCGCGACGGCGATGCCGACGAGGCCGCCTACTCCACGCCGCTCGACTTCTTCGCCGCCTATCACGTGCCGTTCTTCGCGACCTGGGCGCTCTGCGAGCGCGCCGCGCTGCTCGCCAAGCACGGCGACCGCGCCGCCGCCGCGGCGCTGCTCCGTCCCGTCGCCACGCGCGCGCCGAACCGCACGTGGCTGCTCCAGGCGCTCGCGCGCTATCAGTGAGGCACGGGCGCGATCGCCTGGTTGATCTTCTCGAGCCGATCGGCGATCTCGTGCGACCGCTCCGGCGGCACCAGCCCCGACGCGTCGAGCCGGCGCAGGCAGCGCTTCGCCTCGTCCCAGTACGCGAGCGCCAGCTGCGCGTCGCACAGCACGAACCACGCGTCGACCTTCTCGTCACTGCGGCCCTGCCAGGTGTCGACGTCGCCGAGCAGGTGAACGATCTCGGCCTCGGAGTGCTTCGCGAGCAG
>JBLMXA010000110.1:0-5617 GCA_050257515.1 Acidobacteriota bacterium
CCGGACGCCGGACGCCGGACGCCGGACGCCTGCTTCAGTCGCAGCTCTGGAACCGCGCCTCGAAGTGACCGGTCTTGTTGCACACGTAGAGCGGCGGGCAGCAGCCCGGCTCGTACGTGCACTCGAGACCCTTGGGGCTGCACGGATGGTTGACGTTGGGCTGCTCGGCGGGGCAGCCCTTCGGCTTGGGTTGCTGCGGGCACTTCGGCGCGTCCGGAGGCGCGTCGGGACGGCGCATCGCGTCGAGGGGCCGCGCGGCGTCGGCGGGCGGTGGCTGGACCACCGGCGGTGGCACGGGAGGCGCGTGCGCCGGCGGCGGCGGCGACGAGCTGCACGCGATCAGGAGCAAGGAAAGCCACTTCACGACGCGAGCTTATCGCGGTCACTTGTGACGCGCGCGCGGGCGTGCGAAACCCGCGACCCATGAACACCGCGCTGCTGTTCCCCGGGCAAGGCTCGCAGCGAGTCGGCATGGGGCGCGACCTCGCGCTCGCGCACGACGTCGCGAAGCGCACGTACGAGGAGGCCGACGAGGCGCTCGGCTTCGCGCTCTCCAAGCTGTGCTTCGAGGGCCCCGAGGACGAGCTCGTGCTCACGAAGTACACGCAGCCCGCGATCCTCGCGACCTCGATCGCGGTGTTCCGCACGCTCGAGCAGAAGGGCCTGCGCTTCGACATCGTCGCGGGTCACTCGCTCGGCGAGTGGAGCGCGCTCGTCGCCGCCGGCGCGATCGCGCTGCGCGACGCGGTCAAGCTCACGCACCTGCGCGGCCAGTTCATGCAGGAGGCGGTGCCGGTCGGGCAGGGCGCGATGGCCGCGATCATGGGCCTCGATCTCGCCAGGACGCGCGCGCTGTGCGAGCAGGCGTCGGCGCCGGGCGAGCCGGTCGAGCCCGCGAACCTCAACGGCGGCGGCCAGATCGTGATCTCGGGCCACGTCGCCGCGATCGAGCGCGCGATGGCCGCGGCCAAGCCCGCGGGCGCGAAGCTCGCGAAGAAGCTGCCGGTGAGCGCGCCGTTCCATTGCTCGCTGATGAAGCCGGCGCAGGACCGCCTCGAGGCCGCGATGGCGCAGCTCGCGATCGCCACGCCGCGCGTGCCCCTCGTCGCGAACGTCACCGCCGAGCCGGTGACCGATCCGGCGCAGATCAAGCAGCTGCTCGTCCGGCAGGTCACCGCGCCGGTGCGCTGGGAAGAATCGATCCAGCAGCTCGCGAAGCTCGGCGTCACGCGCGCCTACGAGCTCGGCTCGGGCGCGGTGCTGAAGGGGCTCGTCAAGCGCATCGCGTCGATCTCATCTCCGGCGATCGAGGTCACCACCATCGGCGAGCCGCACGAGGTCGCCGCTTTCGGAGGCAACTGACATGGCAATCCAGGACAAGGCTCTCTCCGGCAAGGTCGCGGTCGTCACCGGCGGCTCGCAGGGCATCGGCCGCGCGATCGCGATCGCGCTCGGCCGCCGCGGCGCGAAGGTGATCGTCAACTACCTGCCGGGCGATGCCGGCCGCGAGCAGGACGCGAAGAACGTGGTCGCCGAGGTGGCGGCCGCGGGTGGCCAGGGCGCGATCAGCGGCTTCGACGTCGCGAATTCGGCGCAGGTCAACGACGCGATCAAGGCGATCGGCGCCGAGCACAAGCAGCTCGACATCCTCGTCAACAACGCCGGCATCGCGATCAACGGCCTCGTCATGCGGTTCTCCGACGAGCAGTGGGCGAAGACCTTGCAGGTCAACCTGACCGGCGCGTTCCACACGACGCGCGCGGCCGCGACGCTGCTGCTGCGCGCGAAGGACGCCGGCCGCATCATCAACCTGTCGTCGGTCGTCGGCGAGATGGGCAACGGCGGCCAGGCCGCGTACGCGGCGAGCAAGGCCGGCATCATCGGCCTGACGATGTCGACCGCCCGCGAGCTGGCGTCACGCGGCGTCACCTGCAACGCGGTCGCGCCGGGCTACATCGACACCCAGATGACCGCAGAGCAGCTGCCCGAGGCACAGCGCGTCAAGCTGATGGAGCAGATCCCGCTCGGGCGCATCGGCAAGCCCGAGGACATCGCAGACGCCGTGGCGTTCCTGGCCGGACCAGAGGCGGCCTACATCACCGGCATGGTGCTGCGAGTCAACGGTGGGATGTTGATGTAAATCCCGATTCGAGCTATCCACGCGCGCGAGGAAATCCATGTCCCCTGAAGAGATCGAGAGCAAGGTCAAGGAAATCATCTGCAACCAGCTCGAGGTGTCGCCCGAGCAGCTGCGTCCCGAGGCGTCCTTCATCGACGATCTCAAGGCGGACTCGCTCGCCGTGGTCGAGCTCGTGCTCGCGTTCGAGCAGGAGTTCAAGATCACGATCCCAGAGGAAGACACCGAGCAGATCAAGACCGTCAAGGACGCGACGAACTACATCAAGTCGCACGCGAAGTGACAGCACGTCGCTCGCGCGCTAAGGAGCTGCCATGCGCCGCGTAGTGATCACCGGAATCGGGCTCGTCACGCCGATCGGAAGCGATCTCGAGACCACCTGGTCGGCGCTGCTGGCCGGCAAGAACGGCGCGGGTCCGATCACGCAGTTCGACACCACCCAGTACGCGACCAAGTTCGCGTGCGAGGTGAAGAACTGGGACAGCAGCAAGTGGTTCGACAAGCGCGAGCTCAAGCACGTCGATCGCTTCCTGCAGTTCGGCATCGCCGCGGCGATGATGGCGGTCGACGATGCCGGGTTCGCGGGCAAGGTGCCCGAGCCCGATCGCTGGGGCAGCTACATCGGCGCCGGCCTCGGCGGCGTCAAGACGATCGAGCACACGTACGACGCGGCGAAGGCCAAGGGGCCGCGCCACGGCTTCTCGCCGTACTTCGTCACCGACATCATCATCAACGAGCTGCCGGGCATGGTGTCGATCCGCACCGGCGCCGAGGGGCCGAACATCTCGCACGTGTCGGCGTGCTCGACCGGCGCGCACTCGATCGGCGAGGCGTTCCGTACGATCCGCCACGGCTACGCCGACGGCATGATCTGCGGTGGAGCGGAAGCGACGATCTCGATCCTCGGCGTCGGCGGCTTCAACGCGATGCGCGCGATGTCGACGCGCAACGACGCACCCGAGAAGGCGAGCCGCCCGTTCGACAAGGATCGCGACGGCTTCGTGATCGGCGAGGGCGCGGGCATCGTCGTGCTCGAGGAGCTCGAGCACGCGAAGAAGCGCGGCGCGCGGATCTACGCCGAGCTCACCGGCTACGGCGCCACCGGCGACGCGCACCACATCGCGGCGCCCGCGCCGGAGCACAAGGGCGCGCAGAAGTGCTTCAAGGTCGCGCTCGCCGACGCCAAGCTGCCCGCGAGCGCGATCGGCTACATCAACGCGCACGGCACGTCGACCGAGCTCAACGACAAGAACGAGACGATCGCGGTCAAGGCGGTGTTCGGCGAGCACGCGAAGAAGCTCGCGATCTCGTCGACGAAGTCGATGACCGGCCACACGCTGGGCGCGGCCGGCGGCATCGAGGCCGCGATCACCGCGCTCGCGATCGCGCGTGGCGTGCTGCCGCCGACGACGAACTACGAGACGCCGGATCCCGACTGCGACCTCGACTACGTGCCGAACCAGGCGCGCGAGCAGCGCGTCGATCACGCGATGTCGAACAGCTTCGGCTTCGGCGGCACCAACGCGGCGCTGATCGTCAGCCGCTACAGGGGCGACTGAGGTGCGGCGATGAAGTGGTACGCGGGCAGCGACCACGCCGGCGTGCGGCTCAAGCGCGTGCTGATCGACATGCTCAAGGGGCTCGGCGACGAGATCGTCGACATCGGCACGGAGAGCGAGGAGTCGGTCGATTACCCGCAGTTCGGCGCGGAGGTCGGCCGCCGGGTCGCCGCCGAGCCCGACGCGCGCGGCTTGATCGTGTGCGGCACCGGCATCGGCATCTCGATCGCCGCGAACAAGATCCCGGGCGTGCGCGCCGCGGTCGTCCACGACGACTTCACCGCCGCGGCGTCGCGCGCGCACAACGACGCGAACGTGATCGCGCTCGGCGCCAGGGTGATCGGCCCCGGCGTCGCCGAGAGCGCGGTCAGCGTGTTCCGCTCGACGCAGTTCGCGGGCGGGCGGCACCAGCGGCGGGTCGATCAGCTCGCCGCGCTGGACAAGGGTTCGACGTAAGTGCGCTGCCCGTTCTGCTCGGCCGACGAGAAGGACAAGGTGATCGAGACGCGCGTCTCGAAGGACGGCCGCGAGATCCGGCGGCGCCGGGAGTGCGAGGCATGCGCGCGCCGGTTCACGACGTACGAGCGCATCGAGGAGTCGATGCCGCTCGTGATCAAGACCGACGGCCGCCGCGAGCCGTTCGATCGCAACAAGATCGAGCACGGCATCCAGGCCGCGGTCGCCAAGCGCCCGGTCTCGCACGAGCAGGTCAAGGCGATCGCCGAGACCGTCGAGCGCGAGATCGGCGAGCTCGGCGTCAGCGAGATCGCGTCGCGCGAGATCGGCGAGCGCGTGCTACCGAAGCTGCGCGTGCTCGATCAGGTCGCCTACATCCGGTTCGCGTCGATCTACCGCGACTTTCGCGACGTCGAGGGCTTCGCGAAGGAGGTCGAGCAGCTGCGCGGCGAGGACACCGGCCGCCACGCCGCGCCGACCGAGGCCGAGCGCACCGACGAGCATCCGCCGGTCGCCGCCGGCGAATAGCGGCCGCAAGTCGGACGCCGGCTGGTGTGGTGGCCACCGCGTGCGCGCTCGCATTCACGCGGTTACGCGCGGCACGCGAAGTGCTCTCGCTCCCGCGGAGAAGGAGTTACATTGTGCCGGACGCGTCGGACATGTCCCATCCAGTGACCAGAGGCGAGCTGCGCGAGGAGATCGCAGCGCTCGAACAGCGGCTCGAGCAGCGGCTCGAGCAGCGGCTCGAGCAGAAGCTCGAGCAGAAGCTCGAGCAGAAGCTCGAGCAGAAGCTCGAGCAGAAGCTCGAGCAGAAGCTCGAGCAGAAGCTCGAGCAGAAGCTCGCCAATTACCCGACGAAGCTCGAGCTCGCGCAGCATCTCGAGGGCTGGGCAAACCGCATCATCGAGGTGCTCAAGGCGGCGTTTGCCGCCGATGCGTCTCGCGCGATCATGGCCGCGAACGAGGAGATGCGCGACTGGATGCGGGCGCAGGACGATCGCTATCGCGACCTTCCGCCGCGGGTCACACGGCTCGAGGCGAAGGTGTTCGCGCCGAAGCGCCGCCGGACACGATGACGCGCGACGAGGACGAGCGCTGGATGGCGCGCGCGCTCGCGCTCGCCGAGAACCATCGCGGGCGGACCGCGCCGAACCCGATCGTCGGCTGCGTGATCGTCGATCGCGCGGGCAAGCTCGTCGCCAGCGGCGCGCACGCCGGGCCGGGCAAGCGGCACGCGGAGATCGTCGCGCTCGATCGCGCCGGCGCGCGCGCGAAGGGCGCGACGATGTACGTGACGCTCGAGCCGTGCATGCACCACGGCCGCACGCCGCCGTGCGCGCCCGTCGTGCGCGCGGCCGGCGTCGCGCGCGTGGTGGTCGGCAGCGAGGATCCGGTCCCGGGCCACGGCGGCGGCATCGAGGCGCTGCGCCGCGGCCGGATCTCGGTGGCGCGCGCGCTCGTCGCC
>JBLMXA010000111.1:0-13320 GCA_050257515.1 Acidobacteriota bacterium
TCGGGTGGTTGAAGTGCGTGTGGAGGACGACCTCCTTGTGCGCCTTGCGCCCGCGCTCGACGACCGCGGTCAGCGCGTCGAGCCACTCGTGATCGGTGATGAGCTTCATCGGCATCACCGCGGGGCCCTTCGTCGCGAACCGGATGCGCCGGATGTTCGGCATCTCGAGCAGGCGATTGCCGATCAACGTGATCTGGCGAGCCTTGAGCTGGTAGCTGTCACCGCCCGAGACGACGATGTCCTCCAGCTCGGGCCGCTCGGAGATGTAGCGGAACGCGCGCTCCCAGCGCTCCTCGGTCGCCTTGAGCGAGACCTTGTCGACCGCGTCGGTATCGACGCCGACGGCATACGAGCGCGTGCAGAACCGGCAGTACACCGGGCACGTGTCGAGCGCGAGGAACAGCGCCTTGTCGGGGTAGCGGTGCGTGAGCCCGGGCACCGGCGCGTCGGCCTGCTCGTGCAGCGAGTCGAGCGTCAACTTCGGATGATCCGCCAGCAACCGCGACGCGACCGGCACGAACTGCCGGCGCAGCGGATCGTTGTACGGATCGCGCCATTCGATCAGCGACAGCAGGTACGGCGACACCCGGATCGACATCGGCGCGAGGTGAAAACCTCGCGCGACATCGTCGTAGAACTCCTGGGGCACCAGATCCTGCACCGCCGCCAGCAGCTTCTGCGGGTTCGTGATCGTGTGCTTCGCCTGCCAGCTGTGATCGAGGAACGTCGCCTCGTCGACCTCGCGATACGCGGGGATCTGCTGCCAGAACGCTCCATCGAGCAGCTGGCGGTGATGCAGCGTCGACGGATCGACGGGTGGCTTGATGTGCTGGATCGGAGCGTCTGCGGGCGGGCGCGTGCCGATCGACTTCAGGGTGTCCATGGGATCCTCGCGATGACGGAGAGACAGGTGGGCCCGAAAGAGAGCGACCTAACCTTCAATCGACATCGGGCTGGTGCGGAACGGATCCGAGGTACCACATGGGTCTGATCGATCAATTATCACGTCGATGGTCGCCGAGGTACTGGAATAGCAGCGGCGCCAGCGTCGCACCGTCGAAGTTCGGGACGTGGCCGACACCCTGCATCGTCCACAGCTCGAGGGTGATCCCGGCCGGGCAGCCGTCGACCGTCTGCGTCGTAGTCTCGGCGCCGGGTTGCGTGACGTCGAGGTCGAGCGCGGTGCCGCCCGCGGTGAGCGTCTGCGCGCAGCCGTCGTGGGTCGCCCACTGCAGGACGCTCGGCTGGGCGAGCGAGTACGGCACCATGTCGTCGGCGGTGCCGTGCAGGTGCAGCACGTCGACCGCGCGCGACGGCGTGCACGTCGCCGGATCCGACGCCGCGGCGCCCGCGAGCACGATGATGTTCGTCACGACGTCGGCGTGATCGCACGCCATGCGATACGCCATGTAGCCGCCGTTGGAGTGGCCGATCACGAGCACCTGCTGCGGATCGATCGGCCACGCCGCCATCACGTCCGTCAGCAGCTTGCCGAGGTAGCCGGAGTCGTCGGGGTTCGTGTGGTCGTAGTCGCAGCACGCCGGATCGGCGTTCCAGAACTGCTCGCCCATGCTGTCGGTGTTGCCGTCGGGCGCGAGCACGAACGCGTCGCCCGCCTTCGGCAGATTGGCGAGGCCGAACACCGCCTCCTGCAAGAAGCCGTTCGCGCCGTAGCCGTGCAGCACGAGCACGAGCGGGTACTTCCGGCTGTCGTCGAAGCCCGCCGGCACCTGCAGCTCGACCGGCCGATCGCCGCCGAACGTGCGCGGGCGAGGCGACGAGGTTCCGCACGCGGCGAGCGCGACGACGGACACGAGCACGAGGCGGGTCACGCCTTGCGTCCTAGCTTGATCTTGCGGTCGGGATCCAGCGGTGGCGGCGTCGCGACGACGCTGGTGTCCTTGCACTCCGAGCCCTGGTCGCTCGTGATCTGCGCGCGAAGTGCGAGCGAGTGCTCGAGCCACGCCTGCACGACCTCGGGATCGACGGCGTGATCGCGCAGCGTCTCGCGCAGGATCTGGAGCCGGCGCTCGAAGTGGCCGCCGAAGATCGGCGAATTCGCGTGCGCGGTGCGCATCGCCCGGCCGGTGTACTTGACGTCGCCGCCGAGGAAGTGCGCGGTGAACTCGTACTCCTTGTCGATCAGGCGCTGGCGGTCCTTGCCCTCGAACAGAAACCCGATCATCACGTCGCCGAAGATGCGCGAGTAGAAGTCCTCGACCACCGCGCGCAGCTTCGCGGGCCCGATCTTGTCGAACAGCTTCATGCGGGAGACACCTCGACCGGCTGGCCGGTCAGCGCGCTGGTGCCCGACAGCTCGTCGGTGCGTGACGGGTCGATCACGTCGTTGATCGACGCGCCGGCATGCCTCGCCGCGACCGCGAGCCGCACGCCCTCGCGCGCGTGGCCCCAGCCGTGCGGCACGCTGACGACGCCCGGCATCATCGCGTCGGTGGTCTCGACCGGCAGCTCGATCGCGCCGCGCGCGCTGGCGACCTTCGCGCGCGCGCCGTCGGCGAGGCCGCGCGCGGCGGCGTCGGCGGGGTGGATCAGCAGCGTGCAGCGCGGCGGTCCCTTCACGAGCCGCTCGCTGTTGTGCATCCACGAGTTGTTCGAGCGCAGGTCGCGGCGGCCGATCATCACGAGCCGCGTGTCGGGCGCGTAGTAGCGGCGCGCGAGGCGCGGCAGGTCGGCGAGGAACACGTGCGGCGCGAGGTCGACGTGCTTGTCGCGCGTGCCGAGCCGCTTCGGCAGCCGCGGCTCGAGCGGACCGAGATCGATCCCGTGCGGCGCGGCGCGCAGCGTGCCGAGCGACAGCCGGTACGGGCCGATGCGCAGCGCGGCGTCGATGATCGCCTCTGGGCCGAGGCGGTTCATCACCCGCGACGCGAGCGCGCGCAGCGGGCCGGGGATCTTGAGCCGCGCGAACAGCCCCGCGGCGATCTCCCAGTCGTGGCGCTCGTCGGCGGCGCGCGCGAACAGCGGCGGCGAGTACTTCGCGACGTTGCGCACGGAGAACGCGGCGAGCGCGGCGTCGTAGTGCGAGCGCTCGAGCGGCGACGTCGGCGGCAGGATCACGTGCGCGAGCCGCGTCGTCTCGTTGATGTACGGATCGATCGACACCATGAAGTCGAGCCCGGCGAGCGCGCGCTCGAGGCGCGGCCCGCCGGGCGCCGACAGCACCGGGTTGCCCGCGCTCGTCACGAGCGCGCGGATCTGCCCCGCGGGCCGGCGTGAAGCCGGTCCGCTCCATGCGGGGCCCGCGCCCGGCGTCTCGATCTCCTCGGCGAGCACGCTCATCGGCAGCTCGCCGCCGAACTCGGGCTTGCCCGACACGCGCGAACGCCAGCGCGCGAAGCCGCCGTCGAAGCCGAGGTACTTCGCGAGCGGGATCGGATCGACGGCCGGTGTCGAGAACATCAGGCCGCCCGGCTCGTCGAGGTGGCCGGTGATCGCGTTGATCGTGTAGCACAGCCACGCGGCGAGCCCGCCGAACTCCTGCGTGCACACGCCGACGCGGCCGTACAGCACCGCGCGCCTCGTCCCGGCGAGCGCGCGAGCGAGCGCGCGGATGTCGGGCGCGGCGATCCCGGTGATCGGCGCGGCGCGCTCGGCCGGCCACTCCGAGGCGGCGCGGCGCAGCTCGTCCAGCCCGCGCACCGGGCGCGTCGTGCGCGCGAGAGAGCGCGCGAAGATCTCCTCGATCATCGCGAGCAGCAGCACGGCATCGGTGCCGGGCCGGATGAAGTGATGGCGATCGGCGCGCTCGGCGGTCTCGGTGCGCCGCGGATCGAGCACGATCACCTGGCCGCCGCGCTCGCGGATCGCCTTGAGCCGGCCGCGGATGTCGGGCGCGGTCATCAGGCTGCCGTTCGAGGCCAGCGGGTTCGCGCCGAGGCAGATGAACAGATCGCAGCGATCGACGTCGGGCACCGGCATCAGCAGCTGGTTGCCGAACATCTGCAGCGCGGCGAGCATGTGCGGCAGCTGGTCGAGCGAGGTCGCCGAGTACATCTGCTTCGTGCCGAGCGAGCGCAGCGCGAGCTGGCCGAACGTCATGAGGCCGAGGTTGTGCGCGGTCGGGTTGCCCTGGTACACGGCGATCGCGTCGGCGCCATGCGCGCTGCGGATCTCTCGCAGGCGCGTCGCGACGAGGTCGAGCGCCTCGTCCCAGCCGAGCTCGACCCAGCGGTTGCCGTCGCGGCGCACCGGGCGGTGCAGGCGGTCGGGATCGTGGTGCAGATCGGCGAGCGCGGTGCCCTTGGGGCAGATGTAACCCTTGCTGAACGGATCTGCGTCGTCGCCGCGCACCGACACGACGCGGTCGCCATCGACCTCGATCGCGACCCCGCAGGTAGCTTCGCAGAGCGGACAGCTGCGATAATGCGTCTCGGTCATGGCGGCTCCTGGCTCGAACGCGACCGTAGCAGCTGGCGCGTCGATGACGAAGGCCCAGCTGCTCGAGCTCCATCCGTGGCCCGCCGGATGGGCGAACGCGAAGAAGATCGAGCGCCTATGGACGTTCGATCTGCCGGGCATGCCCGGCGAGCTGTGGCCGTTCATCTCCGACACCTCGCGGATGAACCGCGCGCTCGGTACCGCCGAGATCACGTTCGTCGAGAAGGCCGGCAAGGTCTACGGCAGCTCGAAGGCGGGCGGCGTCAGGCACGAGTGGCTCGAGGTGCCGTGGAACTGGGTCGCCGAGCAGTGGCTGACCTCGGCGCGCATCTACGAGCGCGGCTTCATGAAGGTGATGTACGCGATCCAGCGCCTCGAGCCGATCGCGAGCGGCACCCGCGTCTACCTGTACTTCGGCTGCGTGCCGCGCGGCGCGTTCGGCGCGGCCGCGATCCGCATCGGGTTTCCGACGCTCGAGCGCGCGTACAAGCGGATCCTGCCGCAGCTCGCGTCGCAGCTCGCGCGCCTGCGCCCCGACGTGCTGCAGCTGCCGCCGCCCGCGCTGCCCGAGGAGGCCGAGGCGCGCCTGCGCGCCGGCGCCGAGCAGCTCGCGCGCGAGGGCCTGCCGAAGCCGTGCATCGACGCGCTCGTCGACTGGATCCGCACCGGCGACGATGCCGATCTCCATCGCATCCAGGTCCGCGAGCGCGCGCGCGTGTGGAAGCTGCCCGAGCTCGACGTGCTGCGCACCGCGCTCCACGCGACGCGCGCCGGCCTGCTCGATCTGTCGTGGGACACGATCTGCCCGCACTGCCGCGGCATGCGCGACGAGTGCGACAAGCTCGCCGAGCTCGCGGCCGCGGGCCACTGCGAGGTCTGCCAGGTCGAGTTCACGACCGACACGATCGAGACCGTCGAGGTGACGTTCCGCGTCCACCCGTCGATCCGCGACGTGCCCGAGCGCCTCTACTGCAGCGCCGAGCCGGCGCGCAAGGAGTTCGTGCGCTGCCAGGCGACGGTCGCGCCCGGCGACAAGGTCGTGCTGCACCCGCGCCTCGCGCCGGGCCGCTACACGGTGTGGGCCGGCCATCGCGGCGGCTGGTACCTCGACGTCGACGACGGCGGCCCCGACGCGGTCGAGTGGGAGGACCATCCCGAGGGCACCGTGGTGCGCGCCGGCACGGCGCCGGCGGTGACCTTCGTCAACGACGGCAGCGAGCCCGAGCAGTTCTCGATCGAGCGCGTGAAGTGGAGCGACGACGCGCTCCGCCCCGGCATGCTGCTCAGCTTCCAGGAGTTCCGCGATCTGTTCAGCGAGGACTACATCGGTGCCGACGTCAAGCTCGCGGTCGGCGAGCAGACGCTGCTGTTCACCGACGTCGTCGGCTCCACCGCGTTCTACGCCGAGCGCGGCGATCCCGGCGCGTTCGTCGAGATCAAGAAGCACTTCGACGAGGTGTTCGCGATCGTGCGCAAGTACCGCGGCGCGGTGGTCAAGACGATCGGCGACGCGGTGATGGCGACGTTCGTCAACCCGGTCGACGCGATGCGCGCGTCGCGCGAGATCCACGACACGTTCCACCCCAAGCGCGAGGACACGCCGATCCGGCTGCGCATCTCGCTCAACACCGGCCCGTGCATCGCGGTGCGCCTCAACGCGAACGCCGACTTCTTCGGCGGCACCGTCAACATCGCGGCGAAGCTGCAGGCGCTCGCCGAGGGCTATCAGATCGCGATGAGCGACGCGACGTACCGCGCCTCCGGCGTCGCCGACTACCTCGCCGAGCAGGGCGCCGAGCTCGAGGACCTGACGTACGAGTCGAAGGCGCTCAAGGAGCCCGTGGCGGTGAAGCGGTGGACGCTCTACCGGTGAGCCCGCGCGCTGCGGGTGGGACTTCGGCACGTTCGGGCGACTCCCGAACGGCGCCGACGCGAACGTGCAGCTCGGCAGCCGCCCGTACTTCCTGCGTCAGCTGTGGGTGAACGCGAACCCCGGCTACTGCGCGCTGGCGCTTTGAGATGTAAGTTCCGCGCGTGTCGGACCTCACGCGCGATCTCGCCCGGCTGACCGATGCGCTGTGGAGCGCGGTCGACACGCTCGCCGGTGGGCGCGCGGCGGAGAAGTGCAAGCGGCTCGGGCAGGAGGCGGTCGCGCTGCGCCGCGGCGAGCTGGCCGGCGGCCGGCGCGCGTTCGCCGCGGGCATCGAGCAGCTCGGCGAGGACGAGCTCGAGACCGCGGCGCGCGCGCACGCGCTCGACTGCCACCTGATGAACATCGCCGAGGAGCGCGAGCGGCTGCGCGCGCTGCACGAGCGCGGCGACGCCGCGCCCGACGGCGTGATCGGCGCGATCGAGGGGCTGCTCGGGGCGGGGTTCCGCGACAAGGAGCTGCGCGCGCTGTTCGACCGCGCGCTCGTGATGCCGGTGATCACCGCGCACCCGACCGAGTCGCGCCGGCGGTCGTCGCTCGATCACCTGTCGCGGATCGGCGAGCTGCTCGACGCGCGCGGGCGCGCGGCGCTCGACGCCGAGGTGCTCGCGCTGCACGCGACCGAGGACTCGCGCGCGCGGCGGCCGACGCCGCTCGACGAGGTCGAGACGATGCTCGACGTGTTCCGGCGCTCGCTGCTCGACGTCACGCCGCGCGTGTACCGCACGATCGAGGACCACCTGTCGGCGCGGCTCGGCGGAGAGTGGCGGCTGCCAGCGTTCTTGCGGTGGGGCACGTGGGTCGGCGGCGACCGCGACGGCAACCCGAACGTCACCGCGCCGATGACGCGCGCCGCGCTGTCGCGGCAGCGCGCGCTCGTGGTCACGCGCTACCTCGCCGACGTCGAGACGCTCGGCCGTGCGCTGTCGATGTCGGGGCTGCGCGCGCGGCCCGGGTCGCTCGACGAGCTCGAGCAGTCGATCGTGGTCGATCGCGAGCGGTTGCCCGAGGTCGCGGCGCACGCGCGGCCGCGCACGATCCACGAGCCGTGGCGCGAGAAGCTGTGGTACGTGCAGGCGCGCCTGCGCGGTACCCTCGAGCACCGCGAAGAGGGCTACCCGGACGTCGCGCGCTATCGCGCGGATCTCGTGGTGCTCGATCGCAGCCTGCGTGCCGCCGGGTTCGCGGCGGTCGCCGAGCAGGACCTGCGCGACGCGCTCCGCCGCGTCGACGTGTTCGGGTTCCACCTCGCGTCGATGGACCTGCGCCAGCACTCCGGCGTGCACGATCGCGTCGTCGGCGAGCTGCTCGCGCGCGGCGGCCGGCCGGGCTACCTCGAGCGCGACGAGGCCGGGCGGCGCGCGGTGCTCGGCGAGCTGCTCGCGCACCCGGTGACGCCGGTGCGCGATCGCGACGCGCTGACCGCGGAGACCCGCGAGGTGCTCGCGACGCTCGACGTCGTCGGCCGGGCGCGGCGCGAGCTCGGCGCGCGCGCGTGCGCGCGCTACGTGATCAGCTTCACGCGCGAGGTCTCCGATCTGCTCGAGGTCGTGTTCCTCGCGCGCGCCGCCGGCCTCGCGCCCGGCGAGCTGCGCCCGGTGCCGCTGCTCGAGCAGCTCGAGGATCTGTCTCGCGCGCGCCAGATCGCCGACGACGTGCTCGGCCTGCGCGAGCTGCGCGGCGAGCTCTCCGGCGAGCTCGAGGTCATGGTCGGCTACTCGGACTCGAGCAAGCAGGTCGGGCCGTTCGCGTCGCTGATGGCACTGCGCCGCGCGCAGCAGGAGCTCGCCGAAGTGTGCGCGCGCGAGGACGTCGTGCTGACCGTGTTCCACGGCCGCGGCGGCGCGCTCGGCCGCGGCGGCGGCCCGGCCAGCGAGGCGATCCGCTCGCAGCCGCCGTCGGCGGTGCGCGGCCGGATGCGCGTCACCGAGCAGGGCGAGACGGTGACCGCGCGCTACGCGCAGCCGGCGATCGCCGAGCGCGATCTCGAGCTGACGATCGGCGCGGTGCTCGCCGCGAGCCTCGGCGACACCCACCGCGACACGGAGGACGAGCGCCACCTCGCGCACGCCGCCGACGCCGCGCGCGCCGCGTACCTCGCGCTGACCTCCGACGAGGACCGGCTCGCGCGCTACACGGTCGCCGCGACGCCGATCGAGGACGTCGCGCACCTGCCGATCGGCTCGCGCCCGGCGCGGCGCGGCGGCAAGCTGACGCTCGAGTCGCTGCGCGCGATCCCGTGGGTGTTCTCGTGGACGCAATCGCGCCACGGCGTGCCCGGCTGGTTCGGCGTCGGCACCGCGATCGACGCGCTCGCCTCCGAGCTCGGCGTCGACGGCGTGCGTGCGCTGTGCGGCCGCTCGCGCTTCCTGCGCGCGCTCGTCCACAACTGCGAGGTCTCGCTCGTGCGCAGCGACATCGAGGTCGCCGGCGAGTACGCGCGCCTCGCCGATCCGGACGCACGCGAGCTCTACGCGCTGATCGCCGCCGAGCACGCGCGCACCGTCCACGCGCTGCAGGACACGCTCGGCATGGTCCCGCCGCTCGCGTCGCGGCCCTACCTGCGCACCTCGGTCGAGCGCCGCAACCCGCACCTCGACGTGCTCTCGCACATCCAGATCGAGGCGCTGCGCCGGCGGCGCGCCGCCGTCGGCGACGCCGAGCGCCTGACCCGCATCGTGTTCACCACGATCGGCGGCATCGCGGCCGGCCTGCAGACGGCCGGCTAGAGCAGCGGCCAGCGGAAGATTCCGCGACCGAGCGCTGCCGCGTACAGCGTGTGATCGCGCCGCCGCAGGCGCAGATCGACGATCCGCGTGTTCGGCAGCCCTCCGCCCAGCGGGTACCAGGTGGCCCCGGCATCGGCCGTCGAGTACACGCCGAGGCTCGTCGCCGCGAACACGTGGCTCGGGTGGGCCGGATCGCAGACCAGCGTGTAGACGCCCATCGCCGGGAGCATCGCGCCGGCCGAGCCGCTCGCGAGCGCCCACGCGAACGTGCCGTCCGGCTGCTGCGTTCCGCGCCACACTCGGTTCGATGCTGGAGCGCTACCCGCGTAACCGACGTAGATCGTGTTCGGATCGGTCGGGTGCACGGCGATCGCCCACAGCCGGTCGGTGATCGGAGACGGAGACGACAGCTGCTGCCAGCCCGCGCTGCTCGTCGCCGCCGAGGTCGTGCGCCACACCCGCCCGTTGGTCGTTCCGGCGTACACCACGGCGGGATTGGAGGGCGCATAGGCAAAGCCGCCGATCTGATCGTTTCGTTCGGTTCCCCCGGTCGGCAGCAGCGGGTTTCCCGCCGCGTCCTTCACGTGGTCCCAGTGATTGCCGCCATCGACCGAGAAGTACAGCCAGCCGAAGAACGCACCGGCGTAGAGCCGGCTTCCGTCGTCGGGGCGGATGCCGAGCGACACGGGATACGCGGCCTGATCCTGACCGGTCGCGCTTCGAAACATCAGGTCGTGGCTGGTGAAGCTCGATCCGCCATCCGTGCTCATCCTCAGGTGCGGCTGCGCCCACGGGGCGCAGAAGAGCTTGTTCGCGTCGGTCGGATCGATCTCGAACAGTCCGCCCTCGGCACCCTGGAGATACTCCCACTGGTCGAGCTGCTCGCGTCCGGTCCGCACGATGCCCGTGTGATAGGTCGAGCACCCGGCGACCACCGGTGCGGTCTGCGATACCGACACGTTGAAACACTGAGACGCCACCAGTCCAGTGCTCACCGTCTGGGTGGCGAACTTCGGGACGAGCTTCAGCCCTTGACCGAGCTCCAGCGTGAGATGGGCGGATCCGATCAAGCCGTCGTTCGAGAAGTAGAACGCCGACTGGTTCGGCACGAACGCGATCGACTGCTGGTCCTCGTGAAGAGCGGCCACGTGGCTCCACGTCGTGCCGCCATCGAACGAGGCGGTCATCCCGTCGCCCCCCGCGACGATCACGTCGCGGTTGCCCGGCATCACGCCAACGCAGCTGTCCCAGTCGGGACTGTCGGGCTCGTAGCCGTGGTCGGTTCCGGGCACGACGCGCCACGACCGGCCGCGATCGTCGGAGATCAAGATCGTGCCCTGCACCTTGGCAACGAGCCGGCGTCCGTTGATGGGACCGCCCAGCGCGAGCGCGCAGCGATACGAGCCGTCGAGCCCGACGGTCCTGGTCTGCGTCTGACCATTGGCCTGGTACTGCACCGGGAACTGCAGGCTCGCGCCGAGCCGAGTCCACGTCGCCCCGCCGTCGGTCGACGACAGCACGCCGCGCCCGGTGACCGCGATGTAGATCGTATCCGGCTGATCTGGGTCGAGCTTCACGTCGACGATCGCCCCGTCGAGGATGCCGTAGCTGTTCCGCTGCGTGACGCCGTCGATGATCGCGTCACGCACGGGCCACGTCAGGCCGCCGTCGTCGGAACGATGGAGCGCGCGATCGCCAGCCAGATAGACGATGTCCGGGTTCGTGGGATGGACCGCCATCTGCAGGCTGCGCTGAGTGCCGGCGTTGCACACGCTCGACACCGCCGTCCGCGCCTGCCAGCTCACTCCACCATCCGCCGAACGAAACAGCCCGGCGGTCGGCGAGAACTCGGCCGAGGAGTGCATCGCCGCGTACACGACCTGGGGATGGGCCGTGCACAGGCCGACCGCACCCACGTACAGGTTGCTCTGCGCGTCCATGGTCGGTCGCCAGGTCGCCCCTGCGTCGGTCGTCTTCCACACGCCGCCGTACTGCGCGCCCGCATAGATGATCGACGGGATGGTCGGGTGCACTGCGAGCGACACGATCACGCACGTGAAGTTCTTCGGACCGATGCTCGCCCAGCCAGCGACGTCGATCGCGAACCCGACGGCAGTGGTCGTCGCTTCCTTGCTGACCGTGGCGAGCGCGATCCCGTGCGCGGAGACCGTGACGTTCGCGCCGTGCGTCACGATACCGAGCTCGTACGTGGGGTCGCGCAAGGTCGGAAGCGGCGGCGTTTCCGGATCCGTGAAGAAATGACCGTTCGCGTCGGTCGTCAGCGCGATCGGAGGCGTGTCGTTCACCTCGGTGATCACCATCGGCTTGCCATCACCGAATCCGGCGGTGCGGCGAAACTCGGCCTTCGTGAAGCCGACGACGCGGAGTGAGTAGCCGGCCGCTCTCCGTCCGGACCAGTCCTCGGTGACGTGGCCGCCGATCGCGAGCCGTCCCGGTTCGAGCTGGAACGGTACCGAGAACGCGAACGCGAACGACGGCACCGGCGAGGTCTTGTCGTCGGTCGCGACGATCGCGCCCGAAGCCGAGTAGACCGTCGCGGAGGCCGAGTAGTACGGCTCGTCCGCGGCGTCGCCGGCCGGTGGCAGCGTTGGCGTCGTCGGGTTGGCCGAGAACGCGCCGTTCGCGTCCGTGGTCAACGTGATAGGCCCCGTGGTCGCGGTCTGGATCGACACGTGCGGCCGACCCTCCACCTCCAGAAACACCTTGCGATGGATGTAGCCCGCGACGACGACGCGATATCCGGCCGCCGGCCGCTCCGCGATCAACTCGATGGCAGTCCCTGCGATGTGCATGCTCCCTCCCCGCACGCAGCCTACGTGCGGGCCATCCGCCACAGCAATCGCCGCCTTGCAGCGAATTGCATCAGCCCGCCCCCCCCCGAACCGACCGTGACGAGCCAGCGTCAGCATCCGCTTCAGCTGGCCGCTCCCGGTACCTTCGATCTAGAACCGGCGCATGAAGCGGCTCGCGATCCTCCTCGTGGTCGGCTGCGGCTCGGCGCCCGCGCCCGCGGCGAAGCCAGTCGCACCGGCGCGCTGCGCGCCCGGCGGACGCGTCGTGCTCGAGATCGACCAGATCACCGCGCACGAGCGCGCGGTGACGAGGCTGTACGAGAACGGCGCGTGGACGCACGAGGCCGGCGATGCCGAGGCGCGCGGCGGCGACTGCGTACCGGTGCGCGCGGTCGTCAGCGTGCGCGATGCCGAGCGCCGCGCGCCGTGGCGGCTCGGCCACGATCATCAGGAGTGCGTGTACCTCCGCGAGCGCACGATCTACGTGCTCGAGGACGGCCGCCGGTTCACGCGCCAGCCGTGCTTCATGGACGCGAACGCCGCGCCCGACGAGGACATGATCGAGGACCGCGTCGTCGACACGCTCGACGCGACGAGCATCGAGTCGCTCGACGACATCGTCGCGACGCTCGGCGAGTCGCCCGACGGCGACGACGGCGGGATCGCCCGCGAGTACCTCGATCCGGCGGGCGACTTCCCGCTCGAGCCGCGGTGATCGCCGGGTGACACGCGTGGGCGCGACACGCGTGTCGTGCTCGCCTCGACGATCCGCGGCGCCAGCGGCGCACGCGCGTGAAGTGTCGCCGCCGCGCGCGGGTGCGCGGCTTGCAACTCGCCGGTGGCATGACTCGATCGTTGCTGGTGATGTCCCTGTGTGCGGGATGCTCGTTCGCGTGGCACGACTCGCACGTCCGCTCGCCGCCGCTGTCGATCGCGGATTGCCCGAGCCGGATCCGCGGCGTGCTGGACACCGTCGGCACGGCGGGGCTCGCGTTCGTCGACGCCGAGGCCTACCTGCATCGCAACGACGCCGACTCGGCCGCGATGATCTGGGTCCTGCCGCTCGCGATGGCGACCGTCGCGTACGCGAGCTCCGCGGTCTACGGCTACGTCAAGCCCGGGCAGTGCGAGCGGTCGTTCGCGGTCAACTAGCCCGCCGGCATCAGCTGCCGCAGCTGCCACGCTTGCAGCTGCAGGTGGAGGTGCGCGTTGCGCGTGCGCGCTCGCATCGCGGCGGCGGCGATCGAGGCGCCGCAGATCAGCGCGACGGCGTAGACCGCGCCGACGATCACGGTCGGTCCCTCGTGGTTGCCGAGCGCCGGGCCGAAGAAGCGGATGCCATCGGCGGCAGCGGACATCGTCGGCGACAGCGCGCCGGCGCGCTCGAGCACGAGCGGGCCGAGCACGGCGCCGCTCATCAGGCACGCGATGCCGGGCGCGGAGCCGAGCC
>JBLMXA010000112.1:0-4546 GCA_050257515.1 Acidobacteriota bacterium
GTCGCGACCTCGAGGACCTCCGCTCCCGAGGTGGTTCCTCGGACCTCGGCCACCGCGGTGGTCTTGCCGCGACCACCTCCCAAATCGACGCCGACGAACCTGGAAAATGCTCTTTGCACCCGGGTCTCATCCCTTTGTAGCACGATCGCCAGGTGCGAAATGTTCTTGTAGCACTGGCATTTGGCCAAAAGTCTTGCGATATAGCGCGTGCCCTGTAAGGGCGGACTGCTGTCTGCGTTATTCGTTCGCCTCACGTCCATGGACCGCATCTCCACCTTCCGCAGCTTCATCGCGCGCTCGCCGGCGGACCCGTTCCCCCGGTATGGCCTCGCGATGGAGCTGAAGACGCGGGGGGACCTCGCCGAGGCGTGGGCGGCCTTCAGCGAGCTCATCGACCAGTTCCCCGACTACGTGCCGACCTACCTGATGGCGGGCGGCACGCTGACCGCGCTCGGCCGCAAGGACGACGCCGCGGACGTGTACCGGAAGGGCGTCGAAGTTGCCACCCGGCGCGGGGATCAGCATGCTCGGCGCGAGCTGGAAGCCGCGCTGGCAGAAGTCCAGCCGGCCTAAGAGGAGAGAAGTGATGAAGACGATCGTGATCTCGTTCCTGATGTCGGCGGCGCTCGTCGCGTGCGGCGGCAAGTCGAAGAAGCAGACGACGCCCTCGAACACGAGCGGCTCGACCACCGACACGAAGGCCAGCGGGTCCGCGACCGGCGGCCAGACCTACGGCGGCGCGATGACGCCCACCAACGGCGGCGCGAAGCCGGCCGGCGGCGGCACGGCCGACCCGTGCGGCGGGATGTGATCGCGAGCGTTTGAATATGCGTTTCTGCTGCCTGGCAGGCGCCAGCGGCGATGGACAAACCAGAGAGAGGACTAGAGCTATGAAGAAGACGTCGTTTGTTGTTGCGATCATTGTCTCGGCGGCGCTTGCGGCCTGCCACCACAAGAAGGCTGCGACGACCACCCCCGCGGGTGGCTCGGGCTCGGCGATGGGCTCGGACATGGGCTCGGGCTCGGCGGCCGGCAGCGGCGACGCTGGCTCGGCGGCGCCGGCTGGCGGCGGCGGGATGTGAGCTGCCGGTTCGCAAGAACCAGCTACATTCTCGAGTGACGATGCGCGCCGGTTCCTGCGAACCGGCGCGTGTCATTTTGCCGGAGTGGAGAAACGGTAGACTCGGGGGTCTCAAAAGCCCCTTCCCGCGAGGGAGTGTCGGTTCGAGTCCGACCTCCGGCACGACGTTTCGCGCCGCGCGTCGCGGTTGCCGCGGGGCAGGCCACGGCCAGGTTCCGCTCTCCGCCCCCCGGGTCAGCAGGCGAGGCGTGACTTGACCTGCCCGCGGATCGCCGCGGCCACCGCGCTGCGAGCTGCCTTGCCGCCGAGATCGTAGGGCAGCGGATCGCCGTGCTCGATCACGGTGGCGACCGCGGCCTCGATCGCGCGATGCGCGCGCGCGAGGCGGTCGTCGGAGAAGCGGTGCGCGAGCCAGCCGAAGGCCTCGCCGGTCGCGAGCAGCATCGCCATCGGGTTCGCGCGATCGCGGCCGGCGAGCGGCGGCGCCGAGCCATGGATCGGCTCGAACATCGCGTGGTCGTCGCCGACGTTGCAGCCGACCGCCATGCCCATGCCTCCCTGCAGCACGCTCGCGAGGTCGGTGAGGATGTCGCCGAACATGTTCGTCGTCACGCACACGTCGTAGCGCTCGGGCTGCGTCAGCACGAACATCGCGAACGCGTCGACGATCGCGACGTCGGGCTCGATCTCGGGAAACTCCTTGCCGACCTCGCGGAACACGTCGAGGAACAGCCGGCAACCTTGCAGCACGTTGTGCTTGACGATGCAGGTGACGCGCAGCTTGCCGTCGCCGGGCGCGCCCTTGGCGCGCGCGCGCGACAGCTCGAACGCCTTGCGGATCACGCGCTCGCTCGCGCGCCGCGTGATCACGCGCAGGTCCGTCGCCTGGTCGGCGCCGCGCTCGCCGATGCCCGAGTAGAGGCCCTCGGTGTTCTCGCGGACGATCACCATGTCGACGTTCTCGGGCTTCCACACCGCCTGGAATCGACCCGAGATGCCGTGCTTCATGCCCGGCAGGCAGCGCACCGGCCGGATGTTCGCGTACAGATCGAGCCGCATGCGGTTGCCGATGACCGGCGAGTAGCCCGCCATCTTGCCGTCGGGCATTGTCACCGGCGCGCCGTCGGGGCCGTTCCAGCCGACCGCGCCGAGCAGGATCGCGTCGGCGGCCTTGCAGCGCTCCTCCGCGCCGTCCGGCCAGTCGCGCGTGCCGTGCTCGAGGTAGAACTTGCCGCCGCACGGGATCTCGTCGATCGCGAAGCCGACGCCGAGCGCGCTGCCGACCAGCTCGACCAGCTGGCGGGCCTCGGCGATCACCTCGACGCCGATGCCATCGCCGGGCAGCAGGACCAGATCGTACGTGGCCTTCGGCGCGCGCTGCGACATCGCGCAGAACCTATCACTGCTGGTCGACGTAGAGGATGCTGGCGAGCCCCGAGAAGTAGAGGCGCGCGCAGTCGTCGGTCATGAACGGATCGGGGACCTGCGGGATGCCCGCGAGCACGCTGCCGTGGCGGAACCGCGACGACAGATCCGGACGGTCCGTGTACCAGATCGATCCCGAGGTCTCGAACACCGCGCGCAGCCCGTCGGGCGACATCGTGAGCTCGGCCGCGTTCAGTCCCAGATCGCTGGCGGAGTACGGCGGCAGCACTTCATTCCAGCTCGCGCCGTCGCGGACGTACTCGTGGACCATGCCGTCGGCCGCCTGCGAGACGATCAGGTGGCGCGCCGGGCCGCGCGACGGTGTCGACAGCGCTCCGACCGCGGGGATCGGCAGGTCCTGCTCCCAGCTCCACGTGTCGTCGGCGTTGCGCGCGTACACGCTGAACACCGACGGGCCGCCCGGCGTGTCGGTGTCCTGCTGGACGAAGATCTCGTCGCCCTCCGGCGAGATCCGGTAGTCGACGATGCGCGTGTACGCGCCCGTCGGCTGCAGCACGAGCCTCGCCAGCTCGCCGTCGATCGGGCCGATCCCCGCGGGGGTCGAGTTGAAGCCCGCGGTATACGTCGGACAGCTCGCGATCGCGATCCCGCGATCGGGGCTGATGTTGTAGCCGGTGCACGACTGCACGACGGCCTGACGCAGCGTGGTCGAGAACACCGGCGTCTGCCCGATCGGCGGACACACCGCGGCCGCGTCGGGCGGCGGCAACTCCGTGCGCTGCAGCCCGAACACCGCGTTGCAGCCGGCGAGCAGCACGAGCGCCGCGCTCTTCACTCGGTCTCCTCGACATAGAAGATGCGGCCGAGCCCCGAGAAGTAGACGCGCGTGCAGTCGTCCGTCATCACCGGGTCGTCTACGGTGCCCGGCACGCCGTCGAGCGGCGTCGCCGCGCCGAACCGATCGTCGCGTGACGCGCGGTCGGCATAGAACACGCGCTGCTCGACCGTGCCGGGGACGCGGGCGGCGAACACGACGCGCAGGCCGTCCGAGGTCAGGTTCGCCGCGGAGAGCAGGCCGCTGGCGGCGATGCCGAGGTCGCCGGAGGTGTAGGCCGGCGTGAGCTCGCGCCACGTGTCGTCGGGCTGCTGCACCCACTCGTGCAGCGAGGAGTCGTAGTTGATCGTGATCATCGCGCGGCGGCCCGGCGCCGTCGACACGCTGCCGAGCTCCTCGCCGCTCCCGTCGATCGACGGCGCGATGCCGAGGTCGCGGACGTACGTCCAGTGGCTCGCGTCGACGGGCACGTACTCGCCGAACGTATCGTTGCCGTTGCAGTCGAAGTTGTTCTCGTCGACGTACGCGCGATCGCCCTCGGGCACCAGCCGCGCATAATCGAGGTTGACGCAGTTGTTCTGCGGAGGTACGTCGACCGCCGCCAGCTCGCCGCCGACCGGGCCGCCGGCGATGTACCGCCCGGTCGATCCCGCGCAGGCGGCGAGGGCGATCCCCGCCCCGGCGCTCGGCGTGTAGTCGGAACAGTCCGCGACGAGCATCTGGACGAACAGCGGCGCGTAGCGCGGCGGCGTGCCGAGTGGCGGACAGCTGGTCGGCATGCCGCGCAGCCGCGTCGGCTCGAGCCCGAACACGTCGTTGCACGCCGCGACCGTCAGGACCACCCAGGCCCACCGCATCCGGCGATCGTAACGCGATCAGCTCAGTTCGTACACCACGGCCCCGGCGCGAGCCCGTTCGTGAGCGTGAACGAATCGCTGAACGTCTTGCCGGTGAACGTCATGCTGACCGAGATCGTGCACGACGTCGCGTTGCCGGTCACCGTGATCGCGCCGGCGGTCGCGGCGACCGAGCCGAGCGACGCGCCGGTCGCGTCCCACGCGCGGTAGTAGGCGCAGTGCGCCGGGACGCTCGGGCCGCCGAGATCGTAGCTGTTCATGTCGGGGCAGCTCGACGGCACCGAGTAGCTGCCGGTCGGGCAGGGATAGCCGGCGGCGTAGGTGACGTCGGCGATGATCTCGTTGCCGCCGACGCCGAGGCTGTTGGACTTGTCGGTCGCCAGGTTG
>JBLMXA010000113.1:0-2624 GCA_050257515.1 Acidobacteriota bacterium
CGATGGTGCTGAACGTCTCGATCAACCTGCAGCGCAAGCTGTTCTACTTTCCGAAGGTGTACGGCCGGTTCTACGGCGGCACGATGTTCGCGCGCTACCTCGCGCACGAGCTGCGCCCCGGCGGCCGCTTCCTCGACATCGGCGCGAATGTCGGCTTCTTCTCGCTCTACGCCGCGCGCGCCGTCGGCCCCGAGGGCAAGGTGTGGGCGTTCGAGCCCGAGCCCGACATCCACGAGGCGCTCGTGCGCAGCGCGCGCGCGAACGAGCTCGCGAACCTCGAGGCGCTGCGCGTCGCGCTCTCCGACCGCGACGGCGAGCTGCCGTTCTATCGCGCGCGCGACGGCACCGCGAGCTCGCTCGTGCCCGAGGCGCCCGGCAAGGAGGCGCGCTACGAGCGCACGCTGACGACGCCGGTCACCACGCTCGACCACCTCGCCGCCGCCGGGCGCGTCGACGCGAACGGCATCACCGCGATCAAGGTCGACGTCGAGGGCGAGGAGGTCCGCACGGTGCGCGGCATGCTGGGCACGCTCGCCGCGGCCGGCCATCCGCCGGTGTGGTGCGAGGTCCGCGGCCCGCGAGGCTCGACGCGCGCGCCCGATACGTACGCCGGCGTGCGCGACGAGCTCGCCAAGCTCGGCTACGTGCCGCTGCGCTGGAGCGACGGCGCGCGCGAGCGCGTGCGCGACGGCGAGGTCATCGAACGAACCGACGTGCTGTTCGAGCGCGGGTAGCCGCCGATGAGCGAGCACAAGCGCATCGAGACGAACGTCCACCGCGGCCTCGCGTGGATCGGCATCGCGAGCTCGCTCGTCGGCATCCTCGATCTGATCGCGCTCTACGTGATCACGCGCTACTTCATCTCGAGAGATGAGTACGGCATCTCGCGCCTCGGCGTGTGGATCTACCCGATCCTCGACCAGGCGACCGATCTCGGGCTGTCGGCCGCGGTGATCCAGCGCGACGATCACACCGACGATCAGATCTCGACGGTGTTCTGGATCAACACGATGCTCGCGATCGCGCTGTTCGGCGTGCTCGCGGTCGGCGCGCCGCTGTCGGCGCGGCTCATGGGGTTCCCGCCGATCGTCGGCTACATGATGATCGCGTACGGGACGAAGCTGCTGTGGCAGAACGTCTACTTCATCCCGGTCGCGATGATGAAGCGCGAGCTCCGGTTCAAGGAGCTGTCGATCATCCGCATCATCGCGAACCTCGCCGAGTTTGCCGGCAAGATCGGGTTCGCCGCCGCCGGGTTCGGCATCTGGTGCTTCGTGCTCGGCCCGCTCGCGCGCGTGCTCGTCACCGGCATCGGCGCGCAGCTGCGCCATCCGTGGCGGCCGCGCCTGGTGTTCAAGCCCCGCGAGACGAAGGAATACGTCACGTTCGGGTTGAACCAGTCCGCGACGCAGATCCTCTACTACTTCTACACGAACATCCACATCCCGATCGTCGGCTACTACTTCGGTCCCGCGGCGGCGGGCCTCTACGGCCTCGCGAACGAGATCGTGCTCGAGCCGATCCGGATCATCTCCGCGGTGATCGTCGATGTCGCGCTGCCGACGTTCTCGAAGCTCAAGTACGCGCGCGACAGCCTCGTCGCGCAGCTCGCGCAGTTCACGAGGCTCAACCTGATCACGGTGATGAGCTACTCGGCGATCGTCTGCGTCGCCGCGCCCCAGGTGCTCGCGGTGCTGTTCCCGGACTACACCGCGGCGGCGACGGCGGTGCGCATCCTCAGCGCGGTCGCGATCCTGCGCTCGGTGAGCCTCATCATCCCGCCGCTCCTCGACGGGCTCGGCTACCCGAACCGCACGCTCGTCTACACGGCGACGGCTTCGCTCGTGATGCCGATCGTGTGGATCGCGAGCTCGGTCGTGCTGTCGAACCTCGGCATGCTGTCGGTCGCGATCGGCTGGGTCGTCGGCTACCCGATCGCGTTCGGCGTGCTCGTGTGGCTCGCGATGTACACCGTGCGGTGGTCGGTCTGGTCCTACTTCCGCGCGATCGGTGGCGTCGCGCTGTGCATGCTGTCGGCCGCGGCCGTCGCGTTCGGCGTCCACGTCGCGCTCGCCGGCATGCCGGCGCCGTTGCTGCTCGCGGTCACCGCGGTGGTCGTCGTGGGGACCGCCGCGATGCTGCTCGCGTACACGCAGGGGCTAAGCCTGCGCACCGCGTTCAAGGCGCTCAAGGGCGACCCGCAGGGCGCCGCGAGCGACGGCGGCGACGACGTGGCGCCCACGTGAGCGCGAGAACGCGGTGCGCTGGTGCTCGTGCGACGGCGCTGTGACGCTGCCGCGGCCGAGGACCACGCGCCCACGTGGGCGCACAGGTGGCGCGGCAATCCACAGCGCGGACAGCGTGACCACTACCGGAGTTTGTGGTTTCGGGATCAGATCCAGAGCGCGTGCACCGGTGCTCGCTCGGTCTGCTGCTTCTCCGAAAACGAGATCTTGGTCGGAGAGCCTGTGAGCGGGGTGGATGGCCGCGCCATCGGGCGCCGAGCCGCTGTGGGCAAGCGCCGCCCGGACGTGGCGCGATCTTCAGAGCGATCGCGCGCTTGTCCACAGCGGCGTCGGCGGTCACAGGCTTCGGTCGTGCGAGCAGCGCGTCCGCGTTCTGAT
>JBLMXA010000114.1:0-3283 GCA_050257515.1 Acidobacteriota bacterium
CCGTCGAACTTCACCTCCGGCGCGCTCGCCGGCTTGCCGCGGCGCGCGACGAACACCTCGCACGCGCGATCGAGCGAGATCGGCGCGATGTCGCTCGGGTGGAGATCGATCACGTAGGCGAGGCCGTCGGGCGCGAACGCGACCGTGCGCGCGTCGGCGTAGAGATCGGCGACGATCACGGTCGGCGCGCCGGTCGCGAGATCGAGCGCGACGAGCCGATGCTCGGCGACCAGCTCGAGCCGGCCGCCGACGAACGCCGCGGCATCCGCCGCCTCGCCGACCGGGACCGTCCAGCGCGTCGCGCCGGTCGCCGCATCGACCAGCGCGAGCGAGCTGCCGCTGAGGATCGCGAGCTCGCTGCCGCGCGAGTTGCCGGCGAGCACGCGGGCGCCGGGCAGCGCGAGCTCGCGCCTCGTCCGATCGGGCGCGACGACGATCACGCGCTCGCGCTCCGCGAACGCGACGTGCCCGCTGCCGGTCACCGCGCCGCGAAACCGTCCGAGCTTCGCGACTCCGTCGGTGCGCGCGAGCTCCTCGGGCTCGCCGGTCAGCGCGACGCGCTCGATCTTCAGCTCGTCGCCGGCGGCCTCGGCGACGTACGCGTGATCGCCGACCACGCCGATCGGCCACCCCGCGAGCCGCCGCTCGACGGCGGCGTTGCCGCGCGACAGCGCGAGCGCCCCGGCGCCGTCCGGCGCGCGCGTGTAGCCGAGCAGCAGCTGTGCGCCGCCGTACCGCTGGGTCGCGCCGAGGGGCGCGTCGCCGCGCACGACCGGCGCGCGCGGCTCCGGTGCGTGCTGCGCGCCGCCGCAGGCCGCGATCGCGATCAGGAGCCGCCTCACCGCGCGAGCCTAGCCCGTCACGGCACCTGCTTGCACGCGCGCTCGCCGAGGACCTCGAAGCACACGCGTTCGGCCGACCACGTGCTGCGCGGCAGCCTGCGGCGCGTCGCCTCGCCGCGGACGACGCGCGCCATGCACGACGTCTCCGGGTCGCTCGCGGCGCCGTCGCGATACGTCGTCAGCGCGCACTCGTGGAGGCCGGCCAACGCACGGCCTCGCGCGTCGACCGCGCGCGCCCGCGCGAGCGAGACGTGCGCGTCGTGCCAGATCTCGCGGGTGTCCTCGAGCTCGATGTCGAGCTTCCACGCGCGCGCGTCGACGATCTCGATCGGCAGCGCCGCCCTCAGCGCGTACGACGCGAACCGCACCTGCTTGGCCGCGTGCAGCGCGACGAACGCGCCGGCACCGCCGGTGGCCGTCCGCGGCGCGAGCGCGGTCTCGCCCGGCGCGAGCACGACCGGCAGCGTGCCGACCAGCGGCGCCTCGTGCCCGTCCGCGAGCTTGCCGAACCAGACGAACGCCACGGTGACCTCGCTCGCGCCGGCGAGGTACGGATCGGCGGCGGCATGTAGGTTGCTCGCTGCGAGCCGCGTCGGCTCGATGCAGCCGAGCTCGACCGTGTCGGCGACGTGCTTGCCCTTGCTCGCGACGTCGATCGAGAGCTCGAACACACCCGCACGCTTGCAGCGCACGTCGACGTGGTCACCGCGCGGCGCGGACACCTCCACCGCGTCGCCCGCGGTCACGGCGAGCGTCGCCGGCTCGTCGTAGATCGTGAAGAACGGGCCGTGTCCGAGCCCGAGCTGGGACGGCACGGCAAGCGTCACGGTGGCACCGACCGCGAGTCTGGACACCGAGTCGTCGGCCGTCTCCGGGATCTGGCCCGGCTGCTCCGGCTGGACGCGCAGCAGGTGGTGCTTGCTGTTCAGCTGATCGGGGCGCGCGGGCGACACCCAGCCTTCGGGCAACCCGGAGGCGCTGGCGAGGTCCGCCGAGCCGGCGAGGACGAGCGAGGCGAGGATCACGAGCTTCATGCCGCTGCAGACGGACGGCTCGGCGAAAAAATCACTTTGCGCGATCAGCGCACGCGAGTGCGCGAGCTGCTGATGTCGAGCGAGCGCTTCGCCGCCGCGCGCAGCAACTCGTACATCGGACCCTCGGCGCCGTGCGGCAGCGGGAACTCGATCGACATCACGCCGCTCTCGATCGCGAGCTCGCGGTCGGGCGCGATCGCCTCGATCAGCTCCGCCATCGAGCGGTTGCTGCACAGCACGTCACAGCGGAAGCGCTCGATGCCGCGCTCGCGCGCCGCGGCGACCAGCCGCTGCAGCAGCAGCCGGCCGAGCCCCTGGTGCTGTACCTCGTCGGCGACCGCGATCGCCGCCTCCGCCGTCGCCGGCTCGCCGTCGCGCTCGGGCAGCCGGATGAACCGGGCGATGCCGAGGCCGACCGGGTTGCCGCGGCCGTCTCCATCCTCCTTCGCCGCGCCGAGCGCGAAGTGGTGCTCCTGGTCGACCTCGGTGAGGTACGTCAGCTCGTCCTCGGTGAGGCGCGGCTTCGGCACGAGGAAGCGCGTGTAGCGCGACTCCGGCGACAGCCGCTCGAAGCCGCGGCGGAGCAGCTCGCGATCGTCGGGCGTGATCAGGCGCAGCACGATCGGCGTGCCGTCGCGGAGCGTCGCGCGCTCGACGTAGTCGCTCGTGAACTGCCGCGTCACGCAGAAAACTCTTGCACGACTGGCCGCGATCTCCATACTCGAAATCGAATGGAGGTCTTCATGCGTCTGCACCTGAAGCAATACACCGAGCCCATCCACGCCCGTCTCGCCGATTACCGCGCGCGGTTGATCGAGCATCCGCTGCTCTCCGCCGCCGACCTACCGACACCGATCCTGCACGAATTCGCATTTCACCAGTACGCCGACAGCATCCTGTGGATCCCGATGCTGGCGCAGATGAAGGGCAAGGCCGCCCGCAGCCAGCGCCTGCGCGACGCGATCGCCGACAACATCGCGCACGAGGCGGGCCTGCACGCCACGTCGCACGTGGCGCTTGCCGTCACGCTGATGCGCAGCCTCGGCATCCGCCACCTCGACGAGCTGCCCACGGCCGTGCTCGCCGAGTCGGCGCAGCTGTGGCTGTCCGACGAGTTCGCGGCGTTCGGCGAGCCGGAGATCGCCGGCTTCTTGCTCGTCGCCGAGACGCTCGTGCCGGTGATGTTCGCCGCGCTCGCCCCGAGCTTTCGGCGGCTCGGCGCCGACACGACGTACTTCGACGAGCACGTCCACGTCGACACCGACGAGCACGCGACCTGGATGGCCGAGGCGGTCGAGGACGTGCTCGCGCTCTACGGGCCATCGGCGGCGGCCGCGATCGATCGCGGCATGGCCGACGCGTGGGACGAGACGATCGCGATCCCCGAGCAGCTGTGGAGGTCGCGAT
>JBLMXA010000115.1:0-12122 GCA_050257515.1 Acidobacteriota bacterium
CGGCTAGTTCAGATCTGCTCTCCGCGTGCGCCACTCATTGAACAGCGCCGGGACGCGCGGATCCGAGTGCAGCGGTGCCAGGTCGGCGTCGGTCTCCATCTTCTCGGTGTGCTCGTATTCGTGCTCGATCGCGCGCGAGACCTGATCGAGGGCGCGATCGATCTGTCCGATCGCGGCGTTGGCACATGCGGCCGAGTGATAGATGTACGGGTTCTCCGGCGCGTAGCGCTGCCCGCCGTCGGCGAGCTCGACCGCGAGCTTGTAGTCGCCGAGCGCGTGCGCGTGGATGCAGGCGTTGTTCCACGCCATCACGAGCGCGGTGCGCGCCTCGCCGGAGTCGCGCGCCGGCTCGGGTAGCGACAGCACGCGCAGCAGGATCTGCAGCGCCTGCGGACGATCCACCGAGAAGCTCGCGTTGTAGAGGTGGGGCACGAGCGAGACCTCGTCGGGGAGCCGCGCGAGCAGCGCGGTGAGGTGCGTCGGTGCGTGGCGCGCGACCGATGCGGCGAGCTCGGCGAGCTCCTCGGGATCGGTGCCGCGTACGGTCTCGGCGTCGAGCAGGTCGAGCGCGGGGGCGAGCTCGCCGGACGCGTGCTCGGCGGTCTCGCCGATCACGAGCAGGCGGACGTCGCGGCTCGGCGCCGCACGCGCGAGCGCGATCGCGTCGGCGATCCGGCCCTGGCGGACGAGCACGATCGCGAGGTAACCCGGCGCGTCGCTTTTCGGATCGAACGACTGCGCGCGGCGCAGCAGGCGCTCGGCGACGGCGGCGGTCGCCGGCTCGTCCGGATCGTGCTCGAGCGCCAGCTCGACGAGCATGCCGGCGAGCTCGCGGCGGCTCCACATGGTCTGGCCGACGCCCCACGACAGCGCGGCCTCCTCGCCGTGGCGCTTGAACCGTTCGGCGAGCGGGTTGCCGGCGAGGATGAACGGCGGCTCGCTGCGCCCCGAGTCGCCCGCCGCGTTCGCCTTGACCGCGTCGTCGACGCCATCGAAGCGCGCCCACGTGATCGGCACGATCTCGTGCAGCCGCGCGATGATCCACAGCAGGAAGTGCACCTGGTCCGACGCGGTCGCCGGCACCTGGAACCGCTCGACCCACATCAGCGCGCTGCGATGGCGGCGGTCGTGCACGACGTCGGCGCGCTGGAACGGCTCGAACTCGTCCGCGCGCTCGTCCTGGTACGCGGACAGCCACAGCGCGAAGAACGCGTTGACGACCGACTCCTCGCCGGCGAGCTGCGGGCCGCCGAGCTTGATCGCGATGCCGAAGCTGTCGGAGTCGTAGTCATCGATGATCTCGGGGTAGCGCTCGATCGGGAACGGCACGGTGTGCTCGACCGGCGGCATGCCGTTGCGCCAGTGGCTCTCCCGGCCGCTCTCGAACCCGATCTCCAGGTCGGTCTCGACCATCTCGTCGGCGTCCTCCTCGGTCGCCACCGGGACGTCCTCGGCCGTGTCGTCTGCATCGGGCGCATCCGGCGCGGCGTACAGGACCTCTTGCGGCGGCTCCTCGAAGATCGCGTCGACCGGCTCGTCCGCTTCGTCGCTGTCGTCGCTCTCGGGCTCCTGCGCCTCGGCCGCGGCGAGCTCGAGCCACGCGAGGCCGTCGATGCCGGTCTCGACCTTGATGAACCAGATCGCGTCGAGGTCGTACCGTGCCGCGGCCTGCTCGAGCACGGCGCGGTGGGCGACGAGCTGCGAGTCGTCGGGCGGCAGCCACGGCGCGGCGTGCCAGCGGCGCGCCGGCTCGTCGGTCGCGTCCTCGTCGGCCTGCTCGGTGATGTTCGCCCCGGACAGCATGTCCCACAGCGCCTTCTGCGTCGCGGCGTCGAGCTCGCGCGCGCTGCGTGCGATCACGATGCCTCGCGCCAGGTCGGTGCGCCGCGGCTCGAGCCCGACGATCTCCATCTCCGACGATCAGCGTATCAGCACTCGATGATGTTTACAGCGAGACCGCCACGTGCGGTCTCCTTGTACTTGCTGCTCATGTCCGCGCCGGTCCGCCACATCGTCTTGATGACCTTGTCGAGCGAGACCTTGTGCGTGCCGTCGCCCTGCAGCGCGAGGCGCGCGGCGTTGATCGCCTTGACCGCGCCCATCGCGTTGCGCTCGATGCAGGGCACCTGCACGAGGCCGCCGATCGGATCGCACGTGAGGCCGAGGTTGTGCTCCATGCCGATCTCCGCCGCGTTCTCGACCTGCGCCGGCGTGCCGCCCATCACCTCGGCGAGCGCGCCCGCGGCCATCGAGCACGCGACGCCGACCTCGCCCTGACAGCCGACCTCGGCGCCGCTGATCGACGCGTTCTTCTTGTACAGGCCGCCGATCGCCGCGGCGGTCGCGAGGAACCGCAGCGTGCCCTCGTCGTCGGCGTTCGGCAGGAACCGCCGGTAGTACATCAGCACGGCCGGGATGATGCCCGCAGCACCATTGGTCGGCGCCGTGACCACTCGCCCGCCCGCCGCGTTCTCCTCGTTGACGGCGAGCGCGAACAGGTTGACCCAGTCCATGATCACGAGCGGATCGGTCGATCCCGCGTCGGGGAACGAATCCCCGCCGCTCCACGTCCGGCCGCGCGGATCGGCCCTGAGCTTGCGGTAGAGGCCCGCCGCGCGCCGCTTGACCTTGAGGCCGCCGGGCAGGATGCCCTCGCGCTCGCAGCCGCGCTTCACGCACGCCTCCATCGCGTGCCAGATCGCGAGCACGCGCCGCCGTACCTCGACCTCGGAAACGAGCGCCTGCTCGTTCGCGAGCATGATCGTCGACAGGCTCATGCCGTGCTCGTTCGCGTGGCGCACCAGCTCCTCGGCGCTGTTGAACGGGTAGGGCACCTCGACCTGATCCGCGGGCGTCGAGCCGTCGGCCGGCGCGCCGGTGTGATCGACGACGAAGCCGCCGCCGACCGAGTAGTAGATGCGCTCGGCGATGCTGCCGGCGGCGCCGCTCGCCGAGAACCGCATGCCGTTGGCGTGCAGCGGCAGCTTGTCGCGGCGGTGGAACACGATCGACTCGGCGGGATCGAGCTCGATCTCGTGCGTGCCGAGCAGCCTGAGCCGATGCGTGGACTGCACCGCGGCGACGCGCGACGCGATCGAGTCGATGTCGACGGTCGCGGGCTCGTCGCCCTCGAGCCCGAGGATCACCGCGCGATCGCTGCCGTGACCCTTGCCGGTGAACCCGAGGCTGCCGAACAGCTCGGCCTTGACCTGCGTGACCTCCGCGAGCACGCCGTCGCTCGCGAGGCGCTCGGCGAAGCGCTTCGCGGCGCGCATCGGCCCGACCGTGTGCGAGCTCGACGGCCCGATGCCGATCTTGAAGATGTCGAAGACCGAGATGTGCACGCGCGGCTAGTGTACCGCGCCGCGCGGGCTCGGCTCACGGCGAGGCGGTGAACGTGCGAGAACCCTGCAAGCTGACGCTGCAGTGGGCCGGTCCGTCGCACCGCGTCGGAACCGGCTGCGCGAACGCCCACACCCAGTCGATCGCGAGGCCGGCCGGGTAGTGGATCGTGTTGCCCGACAGCGTCAGGTTCGCGGCCGGCGACGTCTGCGCGCGCGAGATCGAGGACACGTCCTCCCAGATGATCTGCGTGTTCGCGGCATCGATGATGAAGTCGTTCGCGAACAGCTTCACGGTATCGACCGTCCACGTCGCGCTGTGATCGTGGACGACGAGCTCGGAGCCCGCCGCCACCTTCTCGAAGCCGGTGACCTGCGCCATCGGCACGTCGTTGAACCAGAACGCGATCGGATAGCAGCCGCTCGCGTTCGTGTCGTAGCCGCCGTGGGTCATCAGCATCGGCTGGCCATCGAACGTCGCGACCGCGTCGTCGCCGAGCGTCGGGCAGCCGGCGGTCTCGTCGACGTGCAGCTCGATGTTGAGCTTGCCGTTCGTGACGATCTCGAGCTGGCTGTTCGGGATCGCCGAGAGCGGGGTCGTGTTGGAGGACGTGCACGCGCCGAGCGCTGCGACGAGGAGGATCCGCTTCGTCATGTCAGGGATTACAGCACAACTCAGAACAGGATCCGCGTCTTGATCGAGGTCGGGAGCGCGCCAATGTCCTTCTTGACCTGCTGCGAAACGTCCTGATCGAGATCCATGATCAGGTAGCCGATGTCCGGATCGGTCGCGAGCAACTGGGCGCGAATATTGGCATTCAGGTCGGACACGATCTGGTTGATGTTGCGCAGCACACCAGGAACGTTGCGGTGGATGTTCAAGATCCGGTGAGCGCCCCTGGTCACCGGGAGTTCCACCTGCGGGAAGTTGACCGCGCCGGTCGTCGCGCCGGTATTGACGAACTTGACGAGCGCCGCGGACACCTCCTTGCCGATCGCCTCCTGCGCTTCCTCGGTCGAGCCGCCGATGTGCGGCGTCAGGATCACGTTCGGCAGCCCGCGCAGCGGCGTCTGGAAGCCGTCGCTGTTGCCCTCGGGCTCGCTCGGGTAGACGTCGACCGCGGCGCCGCCGACGTGGCCGCTCTTCAAGCCGGCCGCGAGCGCGTCGATCACGACGACGGTGCCGCGGCTCGCGTTCAGCAGACACGCGCCCTTCTTCAGGCGCGCGATCTCCTCCGGGCCGATCATGTTCTTCGTCTGCGGCGTCTCGGGCACGTGCAGCGTGACGAAGTCGCTCTGCTCGAGCACCTCGCCGAGGCTCGCCATCGAGCGGTTGTTGCCCATCGGCAGCTTCGCCACGATGTCGTAGAACAGCACGCGCATGCCGAACGCCTCGGCGAGCACGCCGACCTGGCTGCCGATGTGGCCGTAGCCGACGATGCCGATCGTCTTGCCGCGAACCTCGTGGCTGCCGATCGCGAGCTTCTTCCACGTGCCCGCATGGACCTCGCGCAGGCGATCGCCGAGGTGGCGCGACAGCATCACGATCTCGGCGAGGATCAGCTCGGCGACCGAGCGCGTGTTCGAGAACGGCGCGTTGAAGCACGGCACGCCGGTCTTGCTCGCGTGCTCGAGCGCGATCTGGTTCGTGCCGATGCAGAACGCGCCGACCGCGAGCAGCCGGCGCGTCTCGTCGAGCACGCGCGGCGTGATCTGCGTCTTGCTGCGGATGCCGATCACGTGGGCATCGCGCACGCGCTCGATCAGCTCCGACTCCGGCAGCGCCCCCTTGACCATCTCGACGTGAAAGCCCTCCGCTTCGAGCGCCTCCTTCGCGACCGGGTGGATGTTCTCGAGCAGGACGAACTTGATCTCGGACTTCGGGAACGACGTCGCAGCCACGGCCGCAGCCTACCAGGCTACACTCGGCGTGTGCAGCTGGGGACGGTGTTGCCGGGCACTCCTCCACCGCGGGACGAGAACGCCGTTCGCTCGATCGCTCGCAAGTACGCACCATGGTGGGGCTACGTCGCGTACGGCATCTTGTACGCGTTCCTGGCGTGCACCGTCGGAGCGGTGCTGATCGGAATCGTGTTCGAGTATCTACGTCCGTCGTGGGCCGAGGATCCGTTCGATCTCGCGCACTGGACGATCTGTTGGACGCTCGCGCTCGGGCTCGTCACACCACCATTCGTCTGGTGGGTCGTCCACCATCGACACCGAATCCACGAGCTCGCTCGCCATGGCGCGATCCTGCGCGGGCGTGTCGTCAAGAGCAGGCGCTCGGGGTTGGCCGCCGCATTGCTGCGGCTCGGGCCACGCGCACGGTCCTCGAAGCTCGTGGTCGCGTGCGAGCGCGGTGTGTATCGCGTGACAGTCGGCGGCGAGCACCCGTGGTGGGGCGCGGCCGGCACCGAGCTCGATCTCGTCGTCGCACCTCTGTCGCGGCACGCGATCGCGATCTCGCCGGATGGCGAGGACTTCGCAGCGAAGCGCGTATAGATTCGCCGCATGGCGAAGGCGAAGACGGCCGCTCCCAAGAAGGCATCGACTCCGCGCAAGCGCAAGGTGAAGGCGGAACCAGGTTCGGTCGGGCTGACGGCGGACGAGGTCGCGACCGGCTCGCCGCCCGCCGAGGTGAGCAAGCTGCGGTCGCAGATCGAGGGCGCGGGTGGCCACGTGCTCGCGAGCTACCGCGAGCCGTACGGCGGTCACTGGGTCGCGCTCGCCGCGCTGCCGCTCGACAAGGTCGCGCCGACGCCGTACCAGCGCGAGCTGTCGAAGGCGCACGCCGACCGGCTCGCGACCGTGATCCCGAAGGTCGGCCGCTTCCTCGATCCGGTGATCGCGGTTCCGGATGGCGGCGGGTTCATCTCGCCGAACGGCATGCACCGGCTCGCCGCGCTGAACCAGCTCGGCGCGAAGAGCGTCGTGTCGCTCGTGATGCCCGAGCCCGAGATCGCGTTTCGCATCCTCGCGCTCAACACCGAGAAGGCGCACAACCTCAAGGACAAGGCGCTCGAGGTGATCCGCATGGCGCGCGCGATCGCCGACACCGACGATCGCAGCGAGAGCGACGTCGCGTTCGAGCTCGAGCAGCCGGCGCTCGTCACGATCGGCATCTGCTACGAGAAGAACCCGCGGTTCTCGGGCGGCGCGTACAACTCGGTCGTCAGCAAGTGTGAGTCGTTCTCGAAGGAGCCGATGACGAAGAGCCTGAAGCTGCGCGAGGAGCACGCCGACAAGCTGCTCGAGCTCGACCAGGCGGTCACCGCCGCGGTCGCCAAGCTCAAGGAGGCCGGCTGGACGAGCGGCTATCTGAAGCCGATCGTCGTCGCGCGCGTCAATCCGCTGAGGTTCGCGAAGCTGGGCGCCGACGACAAGGCGGACTTCGACAAGACGATCGACCGCATGATCGACGGCGCGAAGAAGTTCGACCCGTCGAAGATCAAGGCGCAGGACGTCGCGATCGCCGCCGCGGTCGGCGGCGGTTCGGACGGCGAGTCCTAGAAGAAGTAATAGTGGACGCCGGCGCCGCCGAGGAAGCCGAGCCCGGTCCCGGGATCGAACGAGAACGAGCCGCCGCCGACGCCCTGGCCGGTCAGCGCGACGCCCGACGCATCGACGACGCCGATCGACAGCCCGCCGGTGAAGCTGAGCGCGACGTTCGACGCGACGAACAGCCGGATCTGGAAGCTCGGCTCGAGGAACACGTACGTGTTGCGGCTCGTGTTGCCGGCCATGTTGACGACCGGCACGCTCTCGATGCCCAGCCCGCCGCCGAGGCCGAAGTCCGACATCGCCGTCGAGTGGATGTGATAGAAGAACCGCCCACCGATCTCGAACACCGTGTTGTTCGCCCCCGCCGGATCGAAGTAGCTGAGGAACGGCCCCACGTGAAACTGGCCGGTGTCGTAGTTCATCGACAGGCCGCCGAGGCCGCTGAGCTGGTAGTCCGCGCCGACGCCGAACGAGTTCGGCGATCCGCCGGCCTCCGCCTGCGCGCCGAGCGCGGCGATCACGACGACTGCAAGCAAGCTGGTCTTCATCATCCGCGGACCATCGCGCGGTCGCGATCGACGCGCAAGTGCTAGGCTCGCGCCGTGCTGTCCCCCGAGCTCGAGCTGCGCGATCTGGACGCGCGTCACTGGCGCAACGGGTGGCGGCTGCTCGTGCCGCCTCGCGTGCTCGATCAGCCGCGCTGGGCGCTCGTGATCGTCGATGGCGGGATCGAGCGCGTGATCAAGATCGTGATCGCCGGCCCTCCCGCCGATGGCGTTCCTCACTTGGAATCGACACGCGGATCGATAGCGCCGGTGCCGCTGCCCGGCGTCGCGCCCGCGCAGCTCGCGGCGTTCGCCCAGCAGCTCGGCGTCGGCTCGGTCGTCGTCGTCGAGCGGCAGCTGATCGCGACGTTGTCGTCGGAGATCGAGGCGGCGCTGCGCCCGGATCAGGACGGCGTCGCGCAGGCGCTCGTCGCGCTGCGCGCGCTCAAGAAGCACGCCGGCAAGGGGCTGTGGACCGCGCCGCCGGTGCTCGACCTGCTGCCCGCGCCGGCGTTCGACTCGGTGCAGCGCACGTTCGATCTGCTCGTGCCCGACCGCAGCGCGCTCGTCGCCTACGTGATCGAGGACGATCGCCAGAAGGTCCACACGTCGATCATCGCGACGAAGAACGGCGGCGACATCACGTGCGCCGCGAGCCACCGCGCGATCGCGGATCTCGTGCCGGAGCCGTCGCTCGCGCGCGGCTGGGAGAAGGGCTACAAGCGCGTGCTGGCGGCGGTCGAGGAGCGGTTCGCGAAGCCGGCGATCGGCGTGTTCCTCGAGCGCGCGACGCTGCTCGACGTGGTGACCGGGCCGGCCGATCAGCTCGCGCGCGAGCTCAATGCCAAGCGCGTCGTCATCGATCCGGCGCCGGCGTGGCTGCTCGGTCTGCTCGGCGGCGCCGCGGTGGCGGCGATGGCCGGCCGCGCGGCGAGCGCGCTCGCGCACATGCTGCCGCAATCGGCGCGCGACCGCGCGTCCGCGCTCGCGTCACGCGCCAAGGGCGCGATCGATCCGTTCGCGATGCTCGGCTTCGATCCGATCGAGCTGTGGCAGCGGCTCAAGCATCATTATCGGCCCTAGCGGGCCGATACCTATTCATCTGGCCGCGAGAGCGCGCGCTGGCGCAGCGTCGTGTCCTCGATCGTGTGGTGCGAGCCGGGATCGAGCGCGATGCCGTCGTGGTCGATGACGTAGTGATCGCCGCAGCGCGTGCACGCGAGGTCGGCGGCCAACGTCTCGCCGCAGCGGCACGCCCACGCGATGCGGCGCGCCGGCGTGCCGGTGACGACCGCGTGCGGCGGCACGTCGTCGGTGACGACCGCGCCGGCGCCGACCCTCGCATACTCGCCGATCGTGACCCCGCAGACGATCGTCGCGTTCGCGCCGACGCTCGCACCGCGGCACACGAGCGTGCGGCCGTACTCCTGCTTGCGCGGCACGTGCGCGCGCGGGTGCTTGACGTTCGTGAACACGCACGACGGACCGAGGAACACGTCGTCCTCGAGCGTCACCCCGTCGTAGACCGAGACGTGGTTCTGGATCCGGCAGCCGTGACCGATCCGGACCTTGCCGATGTAACAGGCGTGGCCGATCGAGCAGCGGTCGCCAATCCACGCGCCCGCCATCACGTGCGTGAAGTGCCAGATCCGCGTGTCGGCCCCGATGTGCGTGTTCGGGCCGTCGATCACGGCGGTCGGGTGCACGAGCTTGTCAGCCATCGAGGCTAGGATGCCGGGACCGTGCCCAAGCGTCCACCCCGTGTTCGTGTCGAGCTGCCCGTCCCGCGCGACCTGCGCGGCGCCGGGCCGACGCGCGCGCACGCCGATGACGCCGGCGAGCTGTGGCACGCGGACGCGCTGGAGCTGCTCGCGCGCCTGCCGGATCGCTCGGCCGATCTCGTCGTCGCCGATCCCCCGTACAACATCGCGAAGGAAGCCTGGGACGACCTCGGCACGATCGACGAGTACGTCGCCTGGTGCGATCGCTGGCTCGCCGAGGTCGCGCGCGTACTCGCGCCGCACGGCTCCGCGTACGTGTGCGGGTTCTCCGAGATCCTCGCCGACGTCAAGGCGCGCAGCGCGAAGCGGTTCGCGAGCTGTCGCTGGCTGGTCTGGTACTACAAGAACAAGGCGAACCTCGGGAAGGACTGGGGCCGCTCCCACGAGTCGATCCTCCACCTGCGCAAGCGCGGCGCGAAGCTCGACGTCGATGCCGTCCGGATTCCGTACAACGGCCACACGACGCGCTATCCGGCGCGCGTGCAGGCGGTGTCGTCGCAGTACGGCGGCGCGCGAGGCCGGCGCGATCGGTGGGTGCCCAACCCGCTCGGCGCCAAGCCGCGCGACGTCATCGAGATCCCGGTGATCTGCAACGGCATGACCGAGAAGACCGCGCACGCGACGCAGAAGCCCGAGGCGCTGATCGAGAAGCTCGTGCTCGCGTCGAGCGCGCCGGGCCAGCTCGTCGTCGATCCGTTCGTCGGCTCGGGCACCACCGCGGTGGTCGCCGCGCGGCTCGGCCGGCGCTGGCTCGCCGGCGACGCCGACGCGCGATTCGTCGGGCTCGCACGTGACCGCTTGACATCAGTTTAGCATAGACTAAAATGTCGGCATGCATCCCAGCGCGCTGCACGCGATCGCCGAGCCGCGGCGCCGCGAGATCCTGCGCCTGGTGTGGCACGGCGAGCGCGCGGCCGGCGACATCCACCGCGCGCTCGGCGGCGTCACGTTCGGCGCGGTGTCGCAGCACCTGAAGGTGCTCGCCGACGCCGGGCTCGTCGAGGCGCGCAAGCAGGGGCGCTACCGCTACTACCGAGCGCGGCGCGCCGCGCTCGGCCCGCTGCGCCGCGCGCTCGAGCAGATGTGGGATCGAGCGCTCGGCGATCTCGCCGGGCTCGCCGAGCAGGAGGAGCAGGGATGATGCCGCTCGCGTTCTCGCTGGACCGCACGATCGAGATCGGCGCGCGCCGCGCCACGGTGTTCGCGTACTTCACCGACTCCGCGAGGTGGGCACGCTGGTGGGGAGCCGGCTCGACGATCGATCCGGTCGTCGGCGGCGCGGTCAGGATCCGCTACCCCGATGGCTCGACCGCCTCCGGGATCGTGAAGGAGCTCGCACCCGATCGCCTGATCGCGTTCACCTACGGCTACGACGATCCGAAACAGCCGATCGCGCCGGGCGGCTCGCTCGTCACGATCACGCTGACCGACGTGCCGGCGGGCACGCGGCTCGTGCTGCGCCACGACGTCGCCGACGCGGCGGCGCGCGACCTGCACGCCGCCGGCTGGCGCCACCAGCTCGCGGTGTTCGCGCACGTCGTCGCCGACGCGGTGTTCTCGCCGGCTGCGATCGAGGGCTGGTTCGCCGCGTGGAACACCGACGACCCGCGCGCGCATCTCGCGGTCGCGCCCGGCGTCACGTTCCGCGACGCGCACGGCTGCACCGCCGGTGTCGACGAGCTCGTCGGCCACATCGCGGCGCTGCACCGGTTCATGGCCGGCGTGAAGCTCGAGCCGCGCGGCACGCCGCGCCACGCACACGGCACCGTGCTCGCCGACTGGGCGATGACGAGGGGCGACCAGACGGTCGCGACCGGCACGAACGTGTTCCGCCTCGACGCCGACGGACGCGTCGCCGACTGCGTCGGGATCACGGCGCCGGTCAGCAGCCGTGGGCGCACTGCGTGAACGGCCCGGTCGCCTCGCTGCTCTGACACTGCGCGCGCGCCTTGATCGACGCGTCGTCGCTACCGCCCCAGCGCTGCGCACAGGTCTGCGACGCCGCATCGTACCGGCGCTGGCACTCCGCCTGGCAGGCCTGGCGCTTCACTGCCCAGTCGGGCTGGCCGGAGCTGCCCGGGCTCGACGTGACCGTCGTCGTCGGCGTGCCGCTGCTCGTGCTCGACGAGGACGACGTCGAGTAGGTGGGCGGAGGCGTGCTGTCACCGGATGGTTGCGAATCGTGCAGCTGCTGGATCGCGTTCTGCATCGCGCGTTGCTGTGCCTCGTCCTTGCGGTTCTGCTCCTCGCTGTCGTGGGCCCACTGCTCCGGTGTCGCGGTCTCGCGGTAACGTACGCAGTTGCCGCGCTTGTAGATCCCGTACAGCCCCGACAGCGCCAGCACGCCCGACGGAATGAACTCGCCGGCCTCCGTCTGATTGCTGGCCGAAGCGAGCGCGGCGACGAGCCCGATCGACAGCAGGAAGTCGGACGCGTACCAGAACCGCGACGTGCTGCAGTACACGCCGGAGCTGCGGACGCTGTCCTGGAAGAACACCGAACACGACATCGACAGGCACAGCGCGACGACCACGAGCCCCCTAGTCCGCATGCCTCGATCTTACTACGCGAGCGCCTCGGCCGCTTCGGCCGCGGTCGGCCGCGCGGCGGGATCGAGCGCGAGGCAGCGCGCGACGATCGGATCGACGCCGTCGAGCGCGGGCTCCGCGATCGCGCGGCCCTCCATCCGCGCGACGAGCGGCGGCACCGCGAACGCGGGCTTGCCGGCGAGCAGCTCGTACGCGATCAGTCCGAACGCGAACACGTCCGACGATGGCTGGATGTCGTGGACGCCACCGGCGAGCTCGGGCGCCATGTACGCGGGCGTGCCGAACACGTCGCCCGCCTGCGTCAGCGGCGGCGACACCGCGGCGGTGGTCGCGAGCGCGCTCGCGCTGGGCACGGTCGCGCCATGCGCGTCGGCGTACAGCCCGGCGAGCCCGAAGTCGCCGATC
>JBLMXA010000116.1:0-3233 GCA_050257515.1 Acidobacteriota bacterium
TCGCGGACCACGAGGCGCCGAACCCCGACCGCGGCGAGCTGCGCGGCGGTATGGGCGCCGGCGCCCCTGGCGCTCCGCACGTCGAGCCCGTCGCGCGGACGACGGTCGCGCTCGCGCCGCCGCCGCCGCCTTCCCCGAGCGCGATGCACCGCGCGCGCCGCATCTCGCGCGACGAGGCGACGAACGACCCGCTCGGCGGCGAAGCCGATAGCGATGGCGTCGCCGACGATGCGAGCGGCAACCGCCAGCCGTGGCCGCCGCGCGAAGCGCCGCCCGCGCTGACCGGCGAGCTCGCCGAGATCGAGAGCGCGCTCGCGGCGCACCACGTCGACGCCGCGCTCGCGAAGGCGCGCGACTGGCACGCGAAGCAGCCCGGCGACGTGCTCGCGCTGATCGGCCTCGGCGACGCGCTCGAGGCCAGGGGCAGCGCGGTGACCGCCGCGCGGGTCTACGGCTCGATCATCGATCTGTTCCCCGGCCGCGCCGACCTGCGCCGGTTCGCCGCCGAGCGGCTCGCGCGCGTCACCCGCAAGCTGCCGGGCGCGCAGGCGCTGATCGTCGACGACCTGCAGCGCGCGGTCGACGACCGCCCCGATCACCTGACCGGCCACCGCCTGCTCGCGTACGCGCTCGTGCGCGCGGGCAAGCCGGCCGACGCGTTCGCACAGATCCTCGCCGCGATCGATCACCCGTACCGCACCGACAGCTACGCCGGCGCGCAGCGCGTGCTCGCCGAGGACGCGGGGATGATCGGCGCCGCGTACCTCGCGGCGGCGCCCGACAAGCGCAAGGAGATCACCGCGCAGCTCGCCAAGCGCCACCTCGCGCTGGCGACGAAGCCGTCGACGCGCTTCATCCTGTACTGGGAGACCGATGGCAACGACGTCGACTTTCACATCCAGGACGCGCGCGGCAACCACGCGTGGTACGCGCACAAGCAGCTCGCGTCGGGCGGCGAGCTGTACGCCGACATCACGACGGGCTACGGCCCCGAGTGCTTCGCGATCCCCGGCACGCCGAAGGCCGGCCCGTACCGGCTGTCGATCAACTACTACTCGCAGGGCCCGATGGGCTACGGCATGGGCCTGCTCGAGGTCCAGCGCTTCGACGGCCGGAACCTGAGTTTCGAGGACCGGCCGTACGTGATCATGACGAACCAGGCGTACGTCGATCTCGGGACGTACCGGTGACGCGCGGCGCGCTTACGACCAGCCGGTCCAGAAGTAGATGAGGCCGTGGAAGTTGTGGTGGCGGTGCGCGGACTCGAGCGCCGGGTGGATCGTCGCGCGCTCCTGTCCGCCCTTGATGCCGGGGAATGGATCGATCATGACGAGATCCTCGTCGCCTTTCGGATCGAGGCGATCGACGCAGATGCCGACGGCGTGCGCGACCGCGTTCTCCGGCACTTCCTTGCCGGCGGCGCCGGGCTCGGGGTGGATCTTCTGGAAGTCCGTCGGCAGCATCGCGCCGCGATAGCCGCGGCCGGCCTTCACCCACTCGAGGATCGCGGGCGTCGGCGTCGCGACGCGGCGGCACTGCAGGCGATAGCCGAGCTCGTGCAGGTTCGTCACGCGCGCGTTGAACCACTTCTGGACCTTCTCGATGTTCCCGCCCTCGCGCACCGTGTTGAGCTCGTGGAACATGAAGTCCTGGATGCCGGGCGCGTAGGCGCCGGCGCGGTACGCGATCCGGCGCAGCAGGTACGCCGTCGCGGCCCCGCAGCACGCGTTCGCGGTGTGAAAGATCGGCACCAGGAAGCGCACGTCTTCCGGCTGCTGCAGCACGACATCGTCACCACGAGACACGGATAGCTGCTCCACGATGCTCCGCGAGCGTACACGACTTCGTACGTCCGCGGAGTCGCAGGGCTTCCCGCGATTCGATCGTTGACACTGTGTCAGGTTTGTATTATCGACAGAGTGTCAACGTATGCCGCGCCGACCCGACCTCGCCCGCCGCGCCGAGCTCGCGCGCGCCGCGTTCGAGGTGCTGCGCGCGCGGGGCGTGCAGACGAGCATGCGCGAGCTCGCCGACGCGCTCGGCCTCAAGCGGCCGACGCTGTACTTCTACTTCCCCGACGTCGGCGCGGTGTTCGAGAGCGTGCTCGACGACACGTATCGCGCGCTCGCCGAGTACGTGGTCGCGCGCACCAAGGCGCACGTCCACCCACTCGATCGACTGCGCGCGGTGGTCGACGCGACGATCGCGTTTCACCGCGAGCGGCCGCAGCTGATCGGCGGCCTGTTCCAGCTGTGGGCGGTCGGCGGCCGCGACCTCGCGAGCGTGCTCGATCGCGAGCGCCGCGTCGTGCTCGCCGCGCGCGAGGCGCTGGTCGCCGACCTGCGCGCCGGCATCGCGCGCCACGAGGTCGAGAAGTGCGATCCGGAGCGAGTCGTCGAGCTGGTGCTCGCGATCGTCGACGGCGTGCTCGTGCATCACGTGCTCGGCATCGCGCGGCCCGAAGGCGTCGTCGAGGAGCTCGCGGCTCGCATCCTCGAGCCGCTCCGGCCCCCGCGCAGCCGCAAGAAGAGGAGACGCCAGTGAACACGAGCAACAAACCGCTACTGATGGCGCGCCTCGTCGGGACGCAGGAGCAGATGGGTGCGCAGCACGGGCGGCTCGCCGCCGACGACGCGGCGCGGCTGTTCGGGTTCTACCGGACGATGCCCGAGCGCGCGCTCGGCGGCGGCATGACCGGGGTGGCCGGCGCGGCGGCGCGCGCCGTGATCCGCACGGTCGCGACCACATGGCAGGCGCGGCTCGCGCGCGAGCGGCCGCCCGAGCTCGCGGCGCGCACGCGCGCGTTCGTCGACGCGGTGCTCGCGGCGCGTCCCGACGCCGGCGACGCGCGCACCGCCGCGCTCGCGATCGCGACGATGGACTCGCTGCAGAACTGCGTGTCGCTCGTCGCGCGCGCGAAGCTCGGCCCGTTTTCCAACCCGCTCGCGGCGCGCGCGGCCGCGGCGGCGGTGCCGGCGTGCTCGACGGTCGTCGCGTGGGGCGACGCGACCGCGACCGGCGAGCTGCTGTTCGCGCGCAACTTCGATTTCCCGGGCATCGGCGTGTGGGATGCGGCGCCGTCGTTCGTGACGTGCGTGCCCGCCCGCGGCCAGAAGTACGGGTTCTTCGCGACGCGCGGCGCCGACACGCCGGTCGTCACGGTCGTCAACGAGGCGGGCCTCGTGTTCGCGCCGCACACGCGGTGGCACCGCGGCGTGACGTTCGGCGGCGCG
>JBLMXA010000117.1:0-13737 GCA_050257515.1 Acidobacteriota bacterium
CGGCCGAGCGTGCGGTTGATGTGCTTCGCCGCCGAGACCTCGAAGCCCTGCACGCCGCGCGCGAGCGCCATGCGGTCGCGCGCCTCGGCGATCAGGTGAACGTGGTTGTGCTGGATGGTGAGGTGGACGATGCGGAAGCGGTGCGGCTGGTTGCGCGCGACCGAGAGCGTCGCCCACCGGAGCGCCTTGTAGAGATCGCGCGTGCGCAGGTTGCGGACGCCGTCGACGATGCGCAGCGTGACGTGCACCGGGTGGTAACGCGCGAGGCGCGGCCGCGTCTTGTGCCGCTCGCTCGCGCGCGGTCCCTTCGGCTTGCGGCCCGCGCCGCGGCGCTTGCCGCCGTGGCGGAACAGCTGCTGCTGGACGTGATGTTTGCGTGCGCGTGCCATACCCGACCTTCCGTCGAAGTTGATTTCGCCGAGATCGTAGTAGCACGCGCATCTGACACCATTCCTCGACGAGAAAACCACAACGCGGGCGCTCTGCTCGCACGCCGCCTGTGAATGATGCCGCGCTGCGGATCACCGCGCGGGCGTCGGCGGAGACCGCGCGCCTCCGGGCGGCGGTTCCCGCAGGCGCTTGACCGGCGCGACGATCTCGATCACGGAGTCGGCGCCTCTCCGTGCTCGTGTCCAGGCGATCGACGACGGCACGTGATGCTCGCGTGCGCGTGTCTGCGCCGTCTTCCGTCTTCTTGAAATCGCCGAGATCGAGTACGACAGGTGCAGTGACGCGTGATTTCATCCAGGGCGAGCTGTACTCGCGCGCCGCCGTGCTCGCGGCGATCGGGGACCACGCGCTCGATGGCGCGTTCGCGATCGCCGGCGATGTCGTCGCCCTGTTCGCGGAGCTCGGCGACGCCGACGGTGCCGCTCACCTGCCGACGCGCTCGGAGCTACGGTGGCCGGCCGCCGCACCGTGGCGTGTCGTGCAGGGCGTGGCGACGCTCGTGTTCGTGGGCGCCGGTGACGAGGTGCGGTTCCTCGGGGTCGCCAAGCCATGCAGCTACCCGGACTCGGGCGGCCTACGAGACGTGACGTTCGTACTCGATCCACCGCTCGCCCGCGAGCTCTGGCTCGAGCTGATCGGCACGCGCGCGCTGCCCGACGACGCTCCCGAGCAAGAGCTCGTCGCGCTGGCCGGCGATGCCGCGCCGGATCAGGTCTGGCGAGCCCTCGAGGCATTCGTGGCGGCCTGGTACCGCACGCCGTTCGCCACCGCGAGTGAGACCGATGGCACACGGATCGGGCCACCGCTGCTGCACCGGCTCGCGCGCCTCGCCCGCGCGGTCCCGGAGCTGTTCCAGCACAACCGGCTCGTGCCCGAGAGCGAGCTGCGCGTCGGGCACGGCCGCGTCGTGTTTCTCGTCGAGAACCAGGCGGTCTGCGAGTGGGCGACCGAGCCGTCGGGCGACGATCCGCGTGTGTGGTATCGCGACAACGATCACCGCGCCGCGTGGCTCGAGGAAGCCGAGCCTCTGTCGTGGTTCCTCGTCCACGCGGTCGTCATGGAGGCGATCCTCGGCGCGCCGTTTGGCGGGAGCGCGGCCGCACCCAGGCGCGAGGTCGTCGACGAGCTGCGGGCTCGACTGGGGCCGCTCGGGAGCGCGGCGTGGCGGTGGGGTGCCGCGCGCTTCTACGCGCGCGCCGGGGCGCTCGCGATGATGATGGACGGGAGCGTGTTCCTCGCGGCTCGCACGCCTCACGCGCTGACGCCGTTCGCCGACCTCGTCGACGACACGTGGGAGCACGTCGCGTTGTAAGCTGCGCGCATGAGCAAGCTCTCGTGCGTGTTCCTCGCCGCGCTCTCGCTGGCGGCTTTCGGATGCAAGAAGAAGGGCGGCGATTGCGCGGCAGCGATCGATCACAGCATGGCGCTGTCGAAGCCGATGCTGGAGAAGATGCCGGGCAACACGCCCGAGACGATCCAGAAGATGAAGGACCTCGGCGTCCAGCACTGCAAGGACGACCACTGGTCGACCGAGGCCATCACCTGCATGACCGAGGCGAAGACGATGGCCGACGCGCAGGTCTGCTACGGCAAGCTGTCGCAGGCGCAGCGGGACACGATGAACAAGGCGGCGATGGACATGACCCCCGCCGGCAGCGCGGCGCCCGCCGCGCCGAAGTAGCTACTCCGCCGTCGCGCGCGGCACTTCCGGCGCGACGTGCTCGCCGCGGCGGCGGTGCCACCACGCGCGGACGTGGCCGGCCCAGTAGTAGGTCACGGGCAGCACGATCAACGTCAGCAGCGCGGACGACAGCGTGCCGCCGACGACGACGACCGCGATCGGCCGCTGAGTCTCGCTGCCGATCGCGTGCGAGGTCGCCGCGGGCAGCAGGCCCAGCGACGCGAGCAGGGCGGTCATCAGGATCGCGCGCAGCCGGTCGCGCGCACCTTCGATCGTCGCGGTCCACAGGTCCTGGCCGCGATCGACGCGCGCGCGAATCGCGCTGACGACGAGCACGCCGTTGAGCACGGCCTGGCCGAGCAGCGCGATGAAGCCGACCGCGGCGGACACGCTGAGCGTCATCCCGACGAACGACAGGCCGAGCAGGCCGCCGAGCAGCGCGACCGGCATGTTGAACAGGATGATCGCCGCGTCCCACACGGTGCCGAACGCGCTGAACAGGAGCAGGAACGTCAGCAGGATCGACAGCGGCAGCACGAGCGTGAGCCGCTTCATCGCGCGCTGCTGGTTCTCGAACTCGCCGCCCCACAACACGTCGTAGCCGACCGGCATGTGGACGTGGTCGCCGACGCGCTGCTGCGCCTCGGCGATGAACGAGCCGAGGTCGCGGTTGCGCACGTTCATGCGGATGCCGACGTAGCGCTTGCCGTTCTCGCGCGTGATCACCGCGCGCGAGCTGCACATCGTGACGTCGGCGAGCGCGCGCACCGGCACGAGCGAGCCGTCCTTGAGCGGCACGCGCAGGTTGCGGATCGCCTCGACGGAGTGGCGGGTCGCGAGCGGCAGGCGCACGGTGACGTCGAACCGCTTCTCGTAGTCCCAGAAGTCGGACGCGGTGTGCCCCGACAGCGCGGTCTCGAGGAAGTCCTGCAGGCTGCCGAGGTCGAGGTCCCAGTGCGTCAGCGCGTCGCGGTTCGGGGCGACCGCGATCGAGGGCTGCTCCGAGGCGCGCACGATGCCGAGGTCGGCGACGCCCGGCACCTTCGCGATCTCGGCCTCCATCGCCTCGGCGAGCTTCTGCAGCTGCTCGAGGTCGTCGCCGTAGATCTTGAGCGCGACCTGGCCGAACTGGCCGCTGATGTTCTCGGCGACGTTGTCGCGGATCGGCTGGCTGAAGTTGTACTCGAGGCCGGGGATCGCCTTGAGGTTCTTGTTCATCACGTCGACGATGTCGTCGAGCGAGTGGATGTTCGAGCGCCACTCGCTCATCGGCTTCAGCTTGACGAACACCTCGAGGTTCGACGGCAGCGTCGGATCCGTGCCGTCCTCGGGCCGGCCGAGCTGCGACAGCAGCTCGGTGACCTCGGGGAGGTCCTTCCTCATCAGCGCCGTGATCTTCGGCGTCAGCTTGCGGCCCTCGGTCAGCGAGACCGGCGCCGGCAGCGTGTACGTCACGTACAGCGCGCCCTCGTTGAGCTCGGGCAGGAACTCGGTGCCGAGGCGGGGGCCGAGCTCGATGCCGGCGTAGACGAGCGCGAGCGAGCCGACGAGCACCGCGATCGGGTTGCGCATCGCGTTCAGCAGCACCGGGCCGTAGGCACGGCTCGCGACGCGCAGCACCGGTGATTCCTTCACCTTCTTGTGGCGGCGCAGCGCGAAGAAGCAGAGCACCGGCACGAGCGTGAAGCTGACGAGCATCGCGCCGACGAGCGCGCTGACGACGGTGTGCGCCATCGGCGCGAAGATCCGGCCCTCGACCCGCTGCAGCGCGAAGATCGGCAGGTACGCGGCGACGATGATCAGCAGCGAGAACAAGGTCGGGCGCGCGACCTCGCGCGCCGCGTGCGTGATGCTCTCGATCCGCTGCGGCGGTGTCTGGTGCTGGTACTCCTCGCCGGCGACGTGGCCGAACACGTGCTCGACGAGGATCACCGCGCCGTCGACGATGATGCCGAAGTCGACCGCGCCCATCGACAGCAAGTTCGCGCTCATCCCGCGCGCGTGCAGGTAGATGAACGACGCCGCGAGCGACAGCGGGATCACGAGCGCGACGACGAGCGACGCGCGCACCGACAGCAGGAACACGAACAGCACGATGCTGACGAGCAGCGCGCCCTCGGCGAGGTTGTGGAACACCGTCTCGAGCGTGGTGTCGACGAGATCGGTGCGGTCGTAGAACGGGTTCAGCCGGATCTTGATCGCGCGCGCGCGCGTCAGCTCCTTCGGCGGCGCAGCGCCCGCGTGCTCGTCGACGCGCACGTCGAGCCCCGACGCGACCGCGTGCAGCTCGACGGCGCCGCACTTGACGGCGCCGAGCGCGCCCGGCGGCGCGCGCGCCATCACCTCGCACTTGCCGTCGTAACTGCCGACCGGGTGATCGACCTCGTGCCCCGATTCGTCGGCGAGCTGCATGACGACGTCGGTCTTCGGCCCGTCTGCCTTGAGCACCCACGCGGGCATGCCGTTCGGCAGCGAGTGCTCGTGCAGCTCGTCGATCCGCTCGCGCAGCGCCTTCAGCACGACCGACGGGTTCTGGCCGCGCCGCATCAGCACGATGCCCTCGACGGTGTCGTCGTTGTTGCCGCGCGTGACGACGCCCTGGCGCGGCGCGTAGCCGAAACCGACGGTCGCGACGTCGGAGACCTTCACCGGCACGCCGCCGTGGAATCCGACGCGCACCTTGCCGATGTCGTCGAGCGACTTGAACGTGCCGACCGAGCGGATCACGAACAGCTCGTCGCCGCGCTCGATCGAGCCGCCCGACGCGTTCTGCGACGCCTTCGACAGCGCCTGGAAGATGTCGTCGAGCACGACGCCGGTCGCCGCCATCTTCGTCGGATCGGGCTCGACGTGGATCTCCTTGACGAGCCCGCCGTAGGACACGACGTCGGCGACGCCCGGTACGCGCATCAACGCCGGCCGCACGACCCAGTCCTGCACGGTGCGTAGCGTCATCGGATCGGCGCCCGGGCCCTCGAGCGTGTAGCGGTAGACCTCGCCGATCGGCGTCGCGAGCGGGCCCAGATCGGGCTCGATGCCCTGCGGCAGGTTCGCGTCGGGGATGCGTTCCATGATCTGCTGGCGCGCGACCAGCGGCTCGACGCCGTCCTCGAACGTCAGCGTCACCAGCGACAGGCCGAACAGCGAGATCGAGCGCAGCCGGAACAGCCCGGGGACGCCATTGAGCGCGCGCTCGAGCGGGATCGAGACGCGGCGCTCGACCTCCTCCGACGGCTGGCCCGGGTAGATCGTGATGACCTGGACCTGCGTGTCGGTCGGATCGGGGAACGCCTCGATCGTCAGGTTCGAGTACGCGTAGTAACCCGCCGCCGCGACGAACACGGCGAGGATGAACACGAGCAGGCGCGTGTTCAGCGAGCCCTTGATCAGACGTTCGAGCATCAGTTGTCGAGCTGGATCTGGTTGTCGAGGAGGATCGCGCCCTGGACGACGACCTGCTCGCCGACGTCGACGCCGTCGAGCACCGGGACCTTGCCGCCGCTGACCGAGCCGACGACGACATCGCGCCGCTTGAGCTCGCCCTTGTCCGTCTTGACGTACACGTAGCTGGTCGCGCCGTCGGACATCACCGCCGATGCCGGCAGCGACACCTTCGCCGCCTTCGGCTCGTAGAACTTGATCTGCGCGTACGAGTTCGGGCGCAGCGTGCCCTCGGCGTTCGCGAGCCGCACGCGCACCGGGACGGTGTGGCGCTCGGGATCGACGACGCCGGCGACCTGATCGACGGTCGCCTCCATCTCGAGCGTGCCGACCGTGACCTTGGCCTTCGCCCCGGGCGCGAGCGAGCCGACGTCGTTCTCGAACAGATCGGCGACGACCCACACGTCGGACAGATCGGCGATCGCCATCAACGAGCCGGCGCTCGCGTCGACGCTCTGGCCGACCGCGACCGACTTCTCGACGACGACACCCTCGCGTGGCGCGGTCACCGTGAACGACGCCGCGCCGGCGCCGCCGGCGACGTCGAGCGACGCGAGCTTCTGGCCGGCGAGGCGCACCGCGAGCTCGGCCTCATGCAGCTCCTGCTCGGACTGCACGAGCTCCTTGCCGGGCATCGACCCGGCGCTGACGAGATCCTTGACGCGGTTGTAGTTTGCCTGCGCGGTCGCGCGCTCGACGACCGCCTTCTCCTGCTCGGCGCGCAGCTCGGCGAGGTTCGGGCTCGACACCGTGAACAGCGGCGCCCCCTTCGCGACCTTCTGACCGCGCTCGACCATCACCGCGGTCACGCGGCCCGACAGCGGCGTGCCGAGGCGCGACGTGCGCGCCTCGTCGAACACGACGCGCGCGGGCACCGGATCGCTCCAGTGCGCCTGGGCCGGCTCGGCCTTGGCGACCTTGACGACGTTCCACATCGGCGCGTCGTTCGCGAGCGTCACGGAATCGGAGCCGACGGCCATCCCGGGTGCGGGCGGCTCCTTCGGCGGATCGGGGCGCCGGTTGTGGCGCGCGAGGATGATCGCGATGACCCCCAGCAGCAAGGCACCGACGATCACGGGGACGCGCATCGCGCGGCCTGCGCCGGTGGGGGCCGTACGGACATCTTCGGTCATCGCTGCTTGCCTCCGGCGGCGCGCGCGACCTCGTCGTCGAGGCCGAGTGCCTGGCGTAGCTGTGCGCGCACGGTGAACAGATCGAAGCGCGTATCGAGCACCTCGAGCAACAGGTCGCGGTGCGCGCGCTCGACGAGGAGCAGGTCGGCCAGGCGCGTCTGGCCGCGATCGAACGACACGCGCGTCTGCAGGATGATCTGCGCCGATTTGGGCACCGACTCGGTCTCCAGCCGGTGCAGCGTCGCCTGCAGCGTCTGGCGCTGCGCGAGCAGGCCCTCGACGACGCCGTGCGCCTCGGCGATCGTCGCGCGATCCTCGGCCTCGATCGCGCGCGCGTTCGCGCGCGCGGCGGCCGCGTCGTGCTCGCCGCGATCGAAGAACGGCAGCGGGATCGCCGCCGAGAAGATCAGCTGCTGGTGCTGGTTGCCGGCGATCGTCAGGTTGTCGAGCAGGTATGCCGCGCCGAGCGTGACGTCGGGGATGCGGCGGTTGCGCGCGAGCGTCGCGTCCCAGCCGAGCGCCTGCGCCTCGAGCCGGGTCGCCTCGCGCGCCGGGCGGTGCTCGATCGCCTGATCGGACGGTGGCAGCGCCGGCGGCAGCGGCGCGGCCGAATCGAGCGCGCTCGGATCGAGCCCGGCGGCCGAGCACGGCGCGTAGATCGCGGCGCTGCACACGGCGAGCGCGCTGGTCACCTCGGCCTCGGCGCGGCCGAGCTGCAGCTCGAGCGCCTCGGTCTCGAGCTCGATCCGCGCGAACTCGAGCGCCGACAGGTCCTGCTTGTCGAGGCGCGTCTTCTCGAGATCGCGCAGCTGCTTGGCCGCCTGCAGGTTCGCGGCGACCACGTCGCGCTTCGACACGACGTACGCGAGATGGGCGAGCGCGGTGGTCGCATCGCCGAGCCGCGCGCCGAGCGCACCGATCGCGCTCTCGCCGGCCTCGCGCGCGCGGAGGTCCGCGGCGCTCTGCCGCGGTCCGCGCTTGCCGAGCTCGACGAGCTCGGCGACGCCGACCTGGTAGTTCGTCGTCTGCGCCAGCGGCAGCTGCGGGCTCGCCGGGTTCGTCGAGCCGATCACGAAGCCGCCGACCGCCGCCTGCAGCTGCGGGTTCGGGAGCACGTGCGCCTGCTCGCCCAGCTCGCGCGCGGCCTCGAGCCGGTCGCGCGCCGATTCGGAGACCGGATCGCGGTCGCGGAGCCAGGTCGCGAGCTGGGCGGGATCGGCGAGCAAGGTGCGCACCGAGGGGCCGGTATCCGCGCGAGCGGATGCCACCGCGATCGCCACCAGCATCGCTGAACGTCCAACGTCTTTCACAGCTTGCGCGATTATGACCACACTAACAGGCGGCCCCCACGGCTCTCTGCGTTAGCGCTTCATGAGGAAAATGAAGAATCCATGAAGGGCGCACAGGTCATGCACCACCCTTCATCACCTGTCCGCTCGGCACGTTCCTGAGATCGATCAAGTACGTCGACGAGAACGGCAGGTTGAACACCTCGAACAGGCCATGACTTATATAACGAGCGCGCCGCGCGCGGCACGAGGGTCGGTCCGCGAGCAGCCAGTCGAAGAAGCCCTGCGCGTTGAACGACACGCCGACGAACAGATCCTGATGATGCTCGTAGCTCGGGTAGCCCATCGGCGGGCTCGGCTTGTAGCCACGCGTGTCGAAGCCGACCGTCAGATCGAAAAACCGCGACCACGTGCCGTGCTCCGCGTCGCGCAGCGCGTGGATCGAGCCGAGGTGATACGCGAGCAGAAACGTCTCGCCGCTGTAGTCCTCGGCGATGTTGAGGCGGGTCGCACCCGAGCCGCCGCTCACCGCGTTGACGTACTCGGTGCTCGGCCACCACTGCACGCGGTAATCGAACATCTCGTCGAGACGCGGGAAGTTGTCGAGCGCGACCGAGGCGAGCGCGCCGATCGTGTCGAACGCGAAGTCGCCGTAGCTGAACTCGTAGTAGAAGCCGTCCTTGACCTCGACGAAGAAGAACAGCGTGTCGGCGAGCGCGGCCGACACCAGCGACGACTTCAGGTGATCGAAGCCGCCGTAGCGCGACAGCAGCTCGGTGCCGCCGCGCGCGAGCGCCATCGTCGCCCACGCGTGGCCGAGCTTGTCGGCGCCGCCGGCGTACGTGCGATCGCCGAACAGGCCGTCGCCGCCCCACCGGAAGTAGCCGAGCGGCTTGTGCTGGTAGTACCAGGCGGCGTACATCCACGAGCCGAACGCCGCGTACGCGCCGCCGAGGTAGAGCGACGCGGCGACGGGGTGATCGTCGTCGCGATCGGGATCGGCGTGCGCGATCCGCGCGGCGAGCAGCACGACGACGACGAGCCGGCGCATCGAACCCCGAACGTATGCTAAACAGACGCGGTTTTGGCGAAGGGCGAGATCCACGATCTCGGCTACCAGCGGTACGTGGGGCCCCGGCGACCGCCCGCGACGCGCTGGCGCGTGATCATGCGCCACCAGATCGCGACCGCGTGGAAGACGTGGTGGCGGTACAAGGTCGCGCTCGGGATCGCCGTCGTCGTGACCGCGATCTGGGGCGGCGTGCTGTTCATCTTCACGAACCACGCGTTCCAGAAGATGGCGGGCGCCGCGGTGCTGATCTCCGACGCCGCGGTGCCGATGTCGGTGCAGTGGTTCTGCCGCGCGGCGTTCTACCTGTCGCTGACGCTCGGCGCCGGCATCGTCGCGGGCGACGTGCAGAGCGGCGCGTTCACGTTCTACTTCGCGCGCTCCACCCGGCCGCGCGACTACGTGCTCGGCAAGCTCGCCGGCTACGGCATCCTCGTCGCGACGCTCGCCGCGGTCGGCCCGCTCGTGCTCGCCGGCCTGCGGCTGGGCGTCAGCGACACCACGCAGGATCTGATCGATCACCTGTGGCTGCTGCCGGCCGCGCTCGGCGTCGGCGCCGTGATCACGGTCGCCTACACGTTCGTGCCGCTCGGGTTCTCCGCGCTCGTCGGCGACCGCCGCAGCGCGCTCGCGCTGTGGGCCGCGTACTACATCGCGTTCGGCACGGTGATGTGGCTGATCGCGCGGCTGTCGGGCGGCTGGACCGGCGCGTTCGACCTGCCGACCGCGTGCGAGGCGGTCGCGTTCGACCTGCTGAGGTTCACGCCGCTGATCGGCGCGCGGCCGGCGCGCCAGCTGCCGGTCAGCGTCGCGCTGGTCTCGATCGGACTGCACGCGCTGGTCGCGATCGCGATCTTGTGGTGGCGGGTGTCGCGCGCGCAGAAGCAGGGAGTCGGCGGTTCGTCGTGAACATCGCAAGGTCCGGCTTTGCCGGACCGCGCAGCGCCGCCGGAGGGCGGCGCGGAGAGAACATCGACGCCTTCTCGTAGCGCATCGGGCCCTCGCGCGACGTCTGCAGCAGGCGCAGCGTGGTCTGCGGCATCTGGAACACCTCGAAGAAGCCGTGCGTGACCTTGCGCGCGCTGCGCGCGGCGCGCGACGGGTGATCCTCGAGCAGCCAGTCGAAGAAGCCCTGCGCGTTGAACGCGAGGCCGAGGAACAGATCCTGGTGCGGCATCTCGGTGATGTCGTGGTCGGGCAGCGGCCGGTAGTTGCGCGTGCCGAAGCCCGCCGCGACGTCGACGAACCGCGACACCGGGCCGATCTTGTCGCGCACCGCGCCGATGCCGCCGAGGTGAAACGCGGCGAGGTAGCTCTGCCCGGAGTAGTCCTCGGCGATGTTCCACCGCGAGCAGCCGCCGGCGGGGCAGGGCGACGTGCCGGCGAGCTTGCGGCGGTACATCTGGCTCGGCCAGTAGTCGACGCGGTAGTCGAACAGCTCGTCGAGCCGCGGGAAGTTGTCGAGCAGCGCGGCGAGCACCGCGCCGGTGGTGTCGCCGGCGAGATCGGAGAAGGAAAACTCGTAGTAGAAGCCGTCCTTGACCTCGACGCCGGTGAACAGGGCCTGCGACAGGCTCGCCGACAGAAGGCTCGCCTTGCGCCGCGAGTACCCGCCCCACGTCGTGAGGATCACCGTGCCGAGCCGCGCGAGCGACATCGTCGCCCACGCGTGACCGGCCTTGTCCGCGCCGCCGGCGTAGGTCGTGCGGCCCAGCCAGCCGTCGCCGCCCCACTTGAACGGGCGCTTCTTGTGGTGGTGATACCACGCGACGAACATCCACACGGCAAACGCGCCGTACGCGCCGGCGAGCGTGCCGCCGGCGGCGAGCGGGCGCGGCGGGCGCGGCGCGTCCGGCTCGCGCGGCGTCCCGGCGCGGCGACGCTGGCGATCCATCCGCCACCACGCCAGCAGGACGAGGCCGAGACACAAAAACCACATCTAGTGCGTCGAGGAAGCTACCACTGTCAGACGCCCCTGGCAGGCTCTGCGCGTGCAGACCGAGAGCGCAACCGTTTCTTCACCGAGCGTGCCGTCTCGCGTGGCCGAGGGCACGTTCGGCAAGATCTTCATCGGCATCGCCGGGATGATCGGCGCTGGCAAGTCGACGCTCGCGACCGCGCTCGGCCAGCACCTGGGGATCGACACGTACTACGAGCCGGTCGCCGACAACGAGTACCTCGCGGATTTCTACCGCGACACCGCCCGCTACTCGTTCGCGATGCAGGTGTACCTGCTGAACCGGCGGTTCCAGCAGCACCAGGAGATCATCTGGCGCGGCCGCTCGGCGGTGCAGGACCGCACGATCTACGAGGATTCGATCTTCGCGAAGATCCTCGCGCAGACCGGGCTCATGGACGAGCGCGATTACCGCACCTACGTCGAGCTGTTCCGCAACATGAGCAACTTCATGTGCAAGCCGAGCGTGATCGTGTTCCTCGACGTGTCGCCCGAGGCGAGCATCGAGCGGATCAAGATGCGCAGCCGCGACGTCGAGACCGGCATCGGCCTCGACTACCTGAAGGCGCTCCACGACGGGTACCAGGAGTTCGTCGCCGACATCTCCAACGTGATCCCGGTGATCCGCGTCGACTACGAGCGGTTCGCGAGCGTCGAGGCGATGGCGCAGGTGATCCAGCGCGAGTACCTGTCGGCGAGCTTCCTGCGCCATGTCACGCGGTTCGACCCGGCGCGGTAAGCTCGGCGCGTGTGGCGGCAAGCACGAGCCGGACTGATCGCGCTCGCGATCGTGATCGGGCTCGTCGACGGCTGCCCGCTGCCGCCTCGCAACGACACGCCCGCGTGGGAGCGCGGGCTCGTCGAGGCGATCCGCAGCGTCCAGCACCAGGTGCTGAGGCCGGTGCACGGCGTCGGCACGCTGCTGAGGATCTCGCAGCGCTGGGCGCTCTACCAGGCGCCCGGCGGCCAGCGCTACCGGATGGCGATCGAGGGCCGGCTCCCCGACGGCACGTGGTCGCTGCTGTACCGCGCGGGCGATCGCGAGCACGCCGAGGACGCCGCGATCATCGAGAGCGCGCGCGTGTGGGGCACGTGGGATCCCGCGGATCATCCGTCGGAGCAGTACGCCGCGTGGGTCGCGTGGATCGCGCAGCGCATCTTCGACCGCCACCCCGAGGTCGTCGTCGTGCGCGTGCGCCAGGAGAAGATCGAGCTCGTGCCCGGCGGCTTCACCGGCACGGGCCAGTACGCGTTCGAGCTGACGCGCGAGCGGTTGCTGCGATGACCGAGGACGATCGATCGAACCGCACCCGCAGCGAAGCGAGGACGCGGTCACCTCGGGACGAGGGAATCCCTTCACGGGGGAGGAAGCTGTGGCGCGCGTGGGTCGAGCTGTGGGACCGGCGCGAGCCGCCGACCGCGCTCGCGCTCGTGCGCATCGCGATCGCGCTGGTCGCGCTGATCGATCTGTTGAACGTGCGGCGGCTCGGGCTCGTCGATGCGCTGTGGACGCGACCGCCGGTCGGCTACGCGACCGCGTTGCCGGTGTGGCTGACCGGCCACGCGCTGTGGACGCTCGGCGTCGCGGCGTGCGCCGCGATGCTCGTCGGCGCGGCGACGCGGATCGCGTGCGTCGCGTTCGTGATCGCGAGCGTGCAGATGTCGCGGCTCGCGCCCGGCTCCGAGAGCGGCGTCGACGAGGTGTTCCGCATCGCGTGCGCGATCCTCGCGCTGTCGCGCTGCAACGCGCGGTGGTCGCTCGACGCGCTCGTCGCGCGCCGGCTCGGCCATCCGCCGCCGGCCGAGGTGCCGGCATGGCCGCGCTACCTGCTGATGCTGCAGCTCGTGTGGATCTACTTCTCGGGCGGCACGAACAAGAGTGGCGCCGAGTGGGGCCCGCTCGGCGGGTTCACCGCGCTCGCCGACGCGCTCACCGATCCGCACGCCGCGCGGTTCGCTCCCGGCTGGGTCGCGACGATCTATCCGCTGACGCGTGTCGCGACCGCGGCGACGATGGCGTTCGAGCTCGGCGCGCCGCTGTACCTGCTGCTCTATTATTTTGCAGCGACACGAGAACGGCCGGGCCGGCTGCGCGCGGCGTGTAACCGCCTGCATCTGCGGTGGCTGTGGATCGGCCTCGGGATGACCTTCGAGCTCGGCATCGCGATCACGCTGCGGCTCGGCGACTTTCCGTGGGGCATGCTCGCGCTGTTTCCGGTGCTGCTGCTCCCGGGCGAGCTTCGGTTTCCCGAACTTCGCCGCCGGCAAACCGCGGGTTAGATTTCCCTCGAGATGCAGCGGCGCAGCGTGCTGCGGGTGCTCGTGATCGATCGGGCAGGCGCGGCGTGTCGGATGTACCAGATCGTGCACGAGGTCGGCCCGCGCGCGCTGTACCAGGCGTCCGTCCACGCGCCGCAGGACGACAACGAGCTCAGCCGCGCCCGCCGAGCACGAGAGACACCAGCGCCGCGCGACTCGCGACTCCGGCGCGATCGAAGAGCGCGGTGATGTGCAGCTCGATCGCGCGCTCGCTGACGCCGAGGTTCGCCGCGATCGTGGTCGTCGGATCGCCGCGCACGACCGCCGCGAGCACCTGCTGCTGACGGGCCGACAGCCGCCAGCGCGCCGACGCGACCGCGACGGCCTCGGTGAGGCGCGCGTCGCGCGAGCGCGCCGCCGCGATCGCGAGCCAGCCGATCGGCGCGCCGCGCTCGCCG
>JBLMXA010000118.1:0-8943 GCA_050257515.1 Acidobacteriota bacterium
CCCGCATGGACTCCGCGAAGTATGCGCGGATCTGGGAGGTCTCGATCCGCGGCGCGCGCGCGCCCGAGACGCAGGGGCTGCACGTCGCCGGCGACAGCGACCGGATCCGGGTGTTCCCGACGGGGATCCACGTGCGCCGCTACGAGCAGACGCCCGTGCAGGTGCTCGCCGACGTGAGAGATCTGCTGGCGAGCGCGAAGATCGAAGGCGGCGGCGCGCCGCACCGCGAGCTCACCGAGGTCGGGTTCGAGCCGCACGACTGCATCGAGGTCACGCCGCCGTCGGACCGGCATCCCGTGCGGATCACGTTCCCGGGGCTGGCACTCGGCGCGAGGCTCGTCGGCTATGTCGGCATCGCCGACGTGTTCACGCGCCGCGACAACCGCGCGCCGGGCCAGCTCGCGGTCGAGATCGGCGGGCAGACCGTCGCGAGCGTCACGCCGGGCGTCGAGGACGGCTGGGTGCGCTTCGAGGCGGCGACGCCGCCGGGCGCGCACGACGTGACGTTCGTGGTGTCGGCGACCACGCCGGGCAAGCTCGTGTGCTTCGCCGCGGAGGCGCGGGAATGACCGAGGACCATCGATCGACGCCCGCCCGGAGCGAAGCGAGGACGGGCGCGCCTCGGGACGAGGGAATCCCTCGACGGGGGACGTCGAGCCAGCGGCTCGTCGGCATCGCGCTCGCCGTCGTGACGACGGTCGTCGTGCTCGTCAACCAGCGCCACGTCGGCATCGCGCGCGACGAGACCGTGTACATGTCGGCGGGCGAGCGCTACGCGCACTGGTGGCTGCACGGCGGCGCCGGCGGCATCGAGGCGACGTGGGGCGGGCCGATGGGCGGCGGCAACAACCCCGAGCATCCGCCGCTCGTGAAGACGCTGGCGGGCCTGTCGCACGCGGCGCTGCATCCGCTCGGCGTCGACGAGCTGACCGCGTTCCGGTTTCCGAGCGCGGCGCTGCACGGCGCGTGCGCGTGGCTCGTGTACGCGATCACGCTCGAGCTGTGGGGCTTTGCCGAGGCGATCGTCGCGGCGCTGTGCCTGCTGCTGTTGCCGCGCGCGCTGTTCCATGCCGGGCTCGACTGCTTCGACGCGCCGATCATGACGCTGTGGTTCGCGACGATCTACGCGTACCTGCGCTGCCTCGACGGCCGGAGGTGGCCGTGGCAGGTCGGCGTCGCGTTCGGCCTGGCGCTCGCGACCAAGCACACCGCGGTGCTGCTGCCGTTCGCGCTCGGCGCGCACTACGCGTACGTGTGGTGGCGGACGAAGAAGCACCACCCGCGCGTCGTGCTGTCGATCGTCGTGCTCGGCCCGGCGGTGCTCGTCGCGCTGTGGCCGTGGCTGTGGCTCGCGCCCTTCGCGCACGTCAAGGCGTGGCTGGGGTTTCACGCGAACCACGTCCACTACAACTACGAGTACCTCGGGCGGAACTGGAACGCGCCGCGGTTCCCGTGGCACGTCGCGCTCGTGACGACGCTGTTCACGGTGCCGACCGCGACGCTCGCGGCCGCGGTGACCGGCGTCGGCGCGTGGGTCGCGCGCTCGCGCTCCGGGCCGCGCGACGTGCGCGCGCCGGGCGTGTTGCTCGCGCTGTCGGCGGCCGCGTCGATCGGGCCGTTCTTCCTCGGCACGACGCCGATCTTCGGTGCCGAGAAGCACTGGATGCCGATGCTGCCGACCGTGTGCGTCGCCGCCGGCGTCGGCGCGGTGTGGGCGGCGCGCCGCGCGGCCGCCGTGCTGCCGAAGCTCGACGAGCGCGTCGCGATCGCGGTGGTCGGCGCCGCGATCGCGCTCGCTGGCGCGAGCGAGGTCTCGGTGGCCGAGCCGTACGCGCTCACCTGGTACTCCGCGGCGGCCGGAGGCGCGCCCGGCGGCGCCGACCTCGGCATGAACCGCCAGTTCTGGGGCGTCGCCGCGCGCGGCGTGCTGCCGTTCATCGCGTCCCAGCCGCCCGGCCCGGTCTACTCGCACGACGCCTCACCGGCGTGGGGCTGGTACGAGCGCCTCGGCCTGCTGCCCAAGGGCCACCCCGACTCCGGCCACGAGGAGGCCGGCATCGCGGCGAGCCAGCTCGCGATCGTCATCCACGAGAAGCACTTCAACCGCCACGACTACCTGATCTGGAAGTCCTACGGCACCGTGCAGCCCGTGTTCGTCCTCACGACCTCCGGCGTCCCCATCGTCAGCGTCTATCGACGCCCTTAGTGGGACCACTGCCAGACGTCGTCGACGTCGAGGTGGCCGGCGGGCGTGTCGTCGACGAGCACGAGCTTGCCCTGCTTGCCGCGCAGCTCGGCGACGTTCCACTCGACGACGCGCAGCGTGTCGCCGCCGGGCGCCGGGACGCCGGCGATGCGCGCGATCGCCTCGTCGACCCACAGCTCGACGCGCACGTGCTGGACGTCGGTGCTGCCGCCGAGCATCAGCGTGATGCGCTCGCCGTCGATCGCGAACGGTGGCGAGGTCATGCGGCCCGAGGCCGCGTCGCCGCCGTGCATGCTCGTCGCGAACCGCAGGCCGGTCGCGCCGACGACGAGGTCCTGGCCGGGCAGCGCGGTGGTCACCGGGCCATCGCCCCACGCGGGGCCCGAGCGCGTCCAGCCGTTCCACGTCGGGTACTCGAGGTCGAACAGCACCTTCGCTCCCGACGGCGGCGCCGCCGGGATCGCGGGCAGCCAGATCGTGTCGGGCACCTGGCAGCAGCCCCACGGGTCGTAGAACGTGCCGGCGCCGGTGTACAGGTGCGGCCGCTCGTCGTCGGGCAGCTTGAGCGCGGGCCGGTAGTAGCCCTGGATGCGCCCGAGCTCGTTCAGGTCCTTCGAGTCGAGCAGGATCGCGGCGAACCGGTGCGTCCACAGCGCCTGATCGAGCCCGGCGATGTAGCGATTCTGGCCGCGCGTGACGTCGGTGATGCCCATGCGATGGACGTGCGCCGCCTTGTTCGCGAGCACCGCGTACCACGGGTGATGCGGCACCCAGATCTCGCCGTCGATCGCGGCGAGCCGCGCGACCAGCTTGGCGCCCGCCGCGCGATCCCTCGCGGTCGGCACGAACTGCCGCGGCTGCCAGTGCGCGTGCACGAGCGTGACCGCGAGCGCGAGCCCGGCCGTACCGGCGACCGCGTGCGAGACCAGCGACGTGCGGGGGCGGCTGCCCCACAGGATCCCGGTGCACGCGGCGAGCGCGGGCAGCGCGGCGCCGGCGGCGAGCGCGCCGTGCAGGAACGCCGGCGTGTACGCGTTGTAGCGCGCGAACTCGGTGCCCCAGCCGACCGCGCCGACGATCGTCGACACCGCGAACGCGCCGGTCCACAGCAGGAACGGGCGCGCCTGGCGCGGCAGCTCGCGGCGGTCGCCCCGCCGCGGCGGCCGCAACCACGTGTACCCGACGACGACGAGCGTCGCTACAACGACGATGGTCAGCGCGGGGAAGTGCCACAGGATCAGCCCGAACGACTTGTAGAAGCGCGGCAGGTTGAAGTCGTGCGCGCGGTGGATCTTCTGGACGTAGATCCAGAACCAGCCGTCGCTCGCGACGTTCGCGATCGCACAGCCGCCGACGCCGAGGATCGTCGCGGTGATGACGTACGTCGCGGTCCGCCGCGGCGAGCGCGCCGCGACGATCGCGGCGCCGAGCGCGACGTAGAAGATGCCGGTCGGCTTAGTGAAGATCGCGTGCACGAGGATCGTCGCGACCGCCGCGATCCTCGCCTCGCCGCGCCAGCCGATGCCCTCGGTGCTCCACGTCGCCGCGGCGGCGAGCCCGGCGGTGACGAGGAACGCGAAGAACGTGTCGGCGCGCACGAGGTCGTACCAGCCCTCGACGAACGGGTACGTCGCGGCGAACAGCCCGAGCGCGAGCACGACACCGGCCCACGCCGGACCGGGCGCCGCGTGGCGGAACCGCCGGCCCGCGATCGACAGCGCGGCGACCGGCACGATCGCGACGAGCGACAGCACCGACACCATGCGGCCGAGCGTGTAGCCGAGGCCGAAGATCTTGCCGACCATCGCGAGCACGGCCGGGTAGAGCGGCGTGTAGAGATACGGGATGAAGTCGACCGAGGGCGGCGCGTAGATGCCGTGGCCCTCCTGCAGCCGCTGCGCGTGGTGGAGCAGCCCGCCCTCCATCCACTCGAGGTCGTACGGGTACGCGACGCGCCCGCCGATCGCGATCGCGAGCAGCACGAGCTGGTACACGCCCGCCGCGGCGATCGTCAGCCACGCCGCGGTCGCGATCGCGCGCTCGCGCGCGGCGTTCACGGCGCGACCTCCAGCGCCGCGACGTCGACCGCGTCGTGGTCGACGTGCGCGACCGGCGCACGCACCGGCGCACGCTTGTCACCGGAGAACATGCCGGCCTTGATCGTGTAGTGCCCGGCGGGCGCGGTGCGCGGCAGCGTCACGCTCGTCGTGTACCGGATGTACTGCCCCGCGCGCCACCACTCGAACGGCCGCGCCGGCACGTGATCGCCGTTGACGAACGTGCCGCCCGGACCCTCGACGTGGACGAACATCTTCCAGCCCGGCGGCACGCGGCCCCGCGCCTCGAACGTCCACGTCAGCTGCAGCGTGTCGCCCGGGTGCGCGGTCTTCGGAGCGTCCAGGCCGAGCAGGTGCACCGCGTCGCCGAGGTCCGCCTCGACCGGCGTCGCGACGCTCGGCCGCACCGGCAGCAGCGCCTCGGCGGCGCCCGGCGGGACGGTCTCGAGGTCGTAGCGGTGCTCGACCTCGCGGCGCGCCGCCGCGCACGCCTCGCCGGCATCGTCGCCGAGGTCCTCGGTCTCCATCGGATCGCGATCGACGCGGTAGGACTCCCAGCTCGTCTCGGGGCTGACGTTGTAGATGACGTGGCAGCGCGCGCTCGCGCCCGCGCGCATCTCGTGGTTGCCCTCGTACGAGAGCTGCTGGTAGATGACGCGGTCGCGATCGGGATCGCCGCGCAGCACGTCGACGAGCGAGCGGCCCTCCATGTCGGGGTTCGGCTGGCCACCCGCGAGATCGACGAGCGTCGGCATGATGTCGACGTGGCCGGCCGGCGTCTCGGAGCGGCGTGGCGGCAGCCCGGGCACGCGCACGATCAGCGGCACCTTCGTCTGCGCGGCATAGAGATGATAGCCGTGGAGCTCGACGCCGTGCTCGCCGAAGCCCTCGCCGTGATCGCCGGTGACGACGACGACGGTCCGGTCGTACAGGCCCTTCGCCTTGAGCTCGGCGACGAGGCGGCCGATGTGCATGTCGGTGAACCGGATCTCGCCGTCGTAGAGCGCCATGCGATCGGTGCCGAACGGCGGCACCTCGGGGTGCGGCTCGTACGCGTAGTGCGGATCGTAGTAGTGCACCCACAGGAACCACCGCTGGCCAAGGTGCCGGTCGACGAACGCGATCGCCTTGTCGGTCTGCTGCTTCGACGAGCTGCCGGTCGTCTGCTCGGGGCCGGCGCCGGCGACGCCGTTGTGCAGCCGCGCGTCCTCGTTGTCGTACTCCGCGAACCCCTGGTCCATGTGGCGCGAGCGATCGAAGTACCAGTAGTTCGTGATCGCGCCGGTCACGAAACCGAGCGGCGCGAGCGCCTCGCCGAGCGTCGTCGCCTTCGCCGCGAGCCCGGGCCAGCCCGGCACCGAGGTGTCGTAGTAGACGTCGAGCGGAAACCGCCCGGTGAGGATCGCCGGCATCGAGTAGCGCGTCGACGGCGCGTGCGCCCAGCCGTGATCGAACACCGTGCCGTCGCGCGCGAGCGCGTCGATGTTCGGCGACGTCGGCCTCGCGTAGCCGTACGCGCCGAGGTGATCGGCGCGCGTCGTGTCGATCGTGATCAGCAGGATGTCGAAGTCCTTCGGCACCGCCGGTGGAGCGGGCTGCCACGCGATGTCCTCGCGCGGCAGCTTCGTGCTCGCGTCGCCGCCGACGCAGTTCTGATCGATGCCGTCGTCGGGGATCTCGGGCGCGCCGGGGTGGATCGTGGGATCGCTGTCGTCGCAGTCGCCGCCGCCGAGGTAGCGCGCGTAGCCGTCGTGATCGCGGTCGAACGCGCGGCGCAGCTCGCGCGCGATCGGCGCGCCGAGGCCGGTGTACGCGCTCGCGGCCTTGATCACCTGTGGCGAGCCGCCGGTCGCGAGCACGGCGAGCGCGAGCGCGACCGGCCAGCCGACCCACGCCGCGCGCCGGATCCACGGCCGGAAGATCGCGAGCGCCTCGTGCATGCGGTGCGCGGCGCCGCTCGCCGGGATCGCGAGCGCGCAGCCGATCACCGCGACGACCGCGCCGCGCAGGTGGAGCAGGCGCACGGTCTCGCGCTCGCGGTACGCCCACAGCGCGGCGCCGGCGGCGACGAGCGCGCCGAGCGTCACGATCGGCGCCCAGAACGACGCGAGCACCGGCGCGCGCGGCGCGACGTGCTGCAGCGCGAGCTCGATCGGCCGCGCGACGACGAACGTCGCGACCACCGCGAGGACGAGCACGACGAGCGTCGCCGCGATCACCGCGAGCGTCGCGAGCCCCATCGCGTGGCTGCCGACGACGACCGGCGTCATCACGCGATACGCGACGTAGAGCGCGGCGGCGACGAGCGGCACGCCGGCGAGCACGAGCGACAGGCCGACGACCGCGTCGCGCGGATCCGTGCCGGCGCGCGTGCGGTGCGTCGTCCACCCGAACCGCGCGAGGTCGCCGAGGCGGGTGCAGCGCGACAGCAGCACGAGAAACCCCGCGAACGCGAGGCCGGCGAGCGCGCCCGCCGCGGCGTGGGTGAACGCGGTGTACGCGACGAACCGCACGCGGGCCGCGAGGTGGGCGACGAACTGCGCCGCCGGGGCCCACGACCACACCGCGTCGATCGCGCCCGCCGCGAGTCCGGACACGAGCCCGGTCAGCGCGCCGGTGGCGAGCACGTCGATCACCGGTCGGCGTCGCGGGTCCATGGCGCCTCGACAGGCTACTATGATTTCGCCGATGACGTCGGATCGCATGCGCTGGCTGCTGCTTGCCGTCGCCGCGCTCGCGCTCGTCCTGCACTCGCTCGCGTACAACTTCGTCACCGACGATGCCTACATCTCGTTCGTCTACTCGCGGAACCTCGCAGAGCACGGCCAGCTGACGTTCAACCTCGGCCAGCACGTCGAGGGCTACACGAACTTCTTGTGGACGCTCGTGCTCGGCCTGCTGATGCTCCCCGGCATCCCGCCCGAGCTGTCCTCGCGCGTGCTCGGCACCGGCTGCGCGCTCGCGACGCTCTACGTGGTGTTCCGCATGGTCGAGCGCGCGCTCGGCCGCAAGACGCCATGGGCGGCGCTGCCGGCGCTGCTGCTCGCGTGCTCGTCGGGGTTCGCGTGCTGGAGCTCGGGCGGGCTCGAGACCCAGCTGTTCGTGCTGCTCGTCGCGGTCGCGGTCGATGCCGTGGTCGCGGCCGAGGACGTCGCCGGCGAGCGCGCGCTGCGCCGCGGCGGCGTCGCGCTCGCACTGGCCGCGATGACCAGGCCCGAGGGCCTGCTGATCACCGCCGCGCTCGGCGTCGTCCGCATCGTGTGCAACGTGCTGGCGCGCCGCCGCGTGATCGGCCGCGACGAGCTGATCGCGCTCGCGTGGTTCGCCGGCATCTGGGCGCCGTGGTTCGCGTGGCGCTGGTGGTACTACGGCTACTTCTTCCCGAACACGTACTACGTCAAGGCGACCGGGCCGTGGCAGCCGCCCGCGCTCGCGCACGAGATGTGGAAGAGCGGCGCGTACTACCTGTGGACGTGGCTCGTCCAGACGAAGCTGCTCTACGCGCTGCCGGTCGCGATCGTCGGGCTCGTCACCGCGCCGCCGCGCACGCCGAGGTTCGCGCTCGCGCTCGCGTGCGCGGTGCTCGCGGCCGCCTACCTGCCGTACGCGGCGAGCGTCGGCGGCGACTTCATGGGCCTGCACCGCTTCATCATGCCGATGTTCGTCGTCGGCGCGATCGCGGTCGTGCTCGGGCTCGAGTGGCTGGTCGCGCGGCTGCCGGCCGACTCGCGCAACTCGATCGCGATCGGTGCGTCGATCGCGGTTGTCGTCGGCTTCGCGATCACGCAGGTGATGCTGACCTACAAGAGCCTCCAGTGGGGCAACTTCGCGAACGATCGCGGCATCGACACGCCGGCGTTCCTGATCGTCTACACCGAGGACCGCGCCGCGGTCGGCCGCGCGCTCGCGCCGTGCCTGCACGACGACGACTTCTCGATCGTCGGCGGCGCCGGCGCGCAGCCTTATTTCGGCCGCATGCGCGCGATCGACGTGTTCGGCCTCGTCTCCGACAAGATCGCGCACGAGGCGCCGCGCACGAAGGCGCGCGCGGGTCACACGAAGTGGGGCTCGCCGGACCAGCTCGCGGCGTACGACCCGACGTTCGTGTTCTCCTGCTACTCGATCGATCCGAAGCCCGATCCTCGCAACTGGCAGTGCGGCGACCGCGGCTACTGGCTCGGCCGCGGCTACGAGCAGGTGACGATCAAGGTGCCGGAGCTGCAGCAGAGCGGCCAGTACTACACGTTCCTCGCGAAGAAGACGCGCGACTTCCAGTGCCCGAACCGCGTGCGCTGATCGGCTCGCGCCATCTGCTGGTTCTCCGGGCACCCACCGCGACGAGTGGGTGCGGATCGTCTAGCCGTGGTATCGATTCCGGCATGACGCGTAGCTGGTGCCTCCTGCTCGCCGCCTGTGCGGCGCCGGTCCGTCCGCCGCCCGCCGCACCGCTCTCGCATGCCGCACCCGCGACGAAGCGACCGCCGGCCGGTATGTTCGTCGCGGATCTGATCGCTCGCCGGGTCGATGTCGGGGGTGGCGACGACGCGTGTACCCGCGTGGGCTGCGCAGATCGTCGCGCGGCGCCGCGCACGTTCGAGGTGCTGCTGGCCGCCCGCACGACGCGACCGCGCGCGCCCGTCGTCGTGCTCCCCGGCGGACCGCAGCCGGAGGCCGTCACCG
>JBLMXA010000119.1:0-2534 GCA_050257515.1 Acidobacteriota bacterium
TGCAGATGGGCGGCGGCGGCCTGCAGGCGAGCCCGAACTACGACTTCCTGTGGTGGACGACGACGCAGTATCACGACTACCTCAAGAACGCGTGGGTCTACGACGCGCCGTACATCGTCGCGATGAAGTCGATGGCCTCGCGGCTGCCGAACGGCGAGACCATCGCGCGCACCGACAACTACGAGATCCGCAAGCTGCCCGCACCTGGCCTCGTGTCGCCGGCGCAGGTCGTCCACACGCTCGCGCCGAACCACAAGCTCGACACGCTGCCCAAGGCGTGGGCGCACGAGTACGTCGCGGCGGTCGGCTACCTGCCGCCCGGCTATCACAGCCACGAGCTCGGCCGCGAGGCAGCGCTCGAGTGGATCCGCGGCGACCAGCCGATGCACGACGAGGTGATCGCGTATCAGGGCTCCGAGGGCCTCGACACGCCGCCGCACGGCACGCTCGTGCGCGCGTGGCACCAGGACTCGCCGGGCGACGAGCCCGACATCGTCGCCGAGGTCGAGGCGACCGCGCCGACGACGTTCCTCGTGCGCGAGAGCTGGCACCCGCGCTGGCACGCGTACATCGACGGCGAGGAGGCGCCCGTCCGCCGCGTCACTCCGGACTTCCCCGCCGTCGACGTTCCGGCCGGCCACCACACGCTGGCGCTGCGGTTCGAGCGGCCGTGGTGGGCGCTCGCGAGCTGGCTCGCGTGGCCGCTCGTGCCGCTCGCCGCGTGGTTCGCGATGCGGCGCCGGCGTTTGCGAAGATCGCCTGCATGATGAACGCGTGCCGGTGGATCACCCGGTGGTCCTGGCGCTGCGCTCGGCGCTCGCGTCCGGCGGCTCCAGACTAGCGCGGCTTGCGAGGCTTCGCCGGCGCGCCCATCTCGTGCGGCGGCGGCTTCGTCAGCTTCGGCAGCGCGGGCTCCGGCGTCGCCGGGGTCGCCGGCGCGGTGTCGTCCTGCGCGCGCGGCATCGGCACGACGAGCTTGAAGCTCCTCAGCTGCCAGGGATCGGTCTTCTTCTCGCGCTCGAAGCCGAACACGACGCGCACGCCGCTCGATCGGTCGAACTCGGCGAGCACGTCGAACGTCGCCGACTGCAGCTCGACGAGGGAGCCGCGCACGCGCGCGGTGCTCGTGAACTGGTGCGCCTCGGTGACGTCGACGATGCGCCGGTACTTGCCGAGCGACGACCGGTGCTCGTCCTGGATCTCGATGAACTTGTCGCGCGGCTCCTGCGTCTGGAACACGTCGCGCGCGTGATCCCACACGTCGCCGGCCTTGCCCGCGTCGAGCTGCTCGAGGATCGTCTCGGCCGCGTCGCGCACCGGGCATTTCTTGCGACCCTCGGGCGACAGGTCCTTCGAGATGTCGTGACCCTTGTCGTCGAGACACGCGGCGACGCGCTGCTCGCGCTCGGCCTGGCTGATCTTGAGCTCGGCCGGCACCTCGAGGCTGATGCCGAACAGCTTCCACTTGCCCTGATCCCAGTGGAAGCTGATGTTGCCCTTGACCACGCCGCGCTCGAACGCGGCGGTGAGCGACACGCGGCCGATGCGGCCGGTCGGCCCCGTGGTCACCAGCGTGCCGTTGATCGCGGTGATCTCGCGGAACTTGCCGAACGTCGCGTTCATGTCGGTCATGTCGTCGACGAACCGCTCCTTCTGGACGAGCTCGGTGAAGCGCGGCGACGCGTTGTCGTACAGCTGCTCGATCGCGGTCTGCCCCTTGCTCAGCTGCACGAGGATCTGCTCGGCGTCGCCGCGGAAGTCGGGCACGTCGGTGGTGCGCAGCTGCCAGAGCACGATCGCGGCGATCCACACGGCGACGACGAGCAGGCCGACGACGACGCTCTGCACGAGCAGCTTGCCCCGGCGCGTCTTCGCGGCCTCCGGGAACCCCTGGATCGACTCGCCCGCCTTCGTCAGGCCCTCGCCGAGCGCGGCGACGCTCGGCCCGACGAGCGGCACCTTCTTCGTGACGTCGCCGAGCTTCTCGACGCCGCCGCCGAGCCGCTCGATCGTGCCGCCGAGCGCCTCGATGCCGCCCGACACCGTGTTCTGGATCGCGGTGCTGATCCGCTTGCTCCGCTTCGCCGGCCCGGTGCCCTCGTTCGCCTCGACCGCCTGGACGCGGCCGCTCGACACCGGCTGCGAGTCGTCGGGCGGCACCGCCTCGGGCGCCGCGACCGCCGGCAGGTTCGGACCCGACAGCTGGACCTCGACGGATCCGGATCCGCCAGCGTCCGGCGGCTGCTTCGGGTCGGAATCGGGCACCGCTACGAGAGTATGCCCGAGAAGAAGCGCGCGACCAGATTCTCGGCCACCGCGCGCCGGTACGCGGCGGTCGACCGCACGTCGTCGATCGGCTGGATCGCCGAGCGCAGCGCGGCCCGCGCGGCCTCCGCGGCGCGCGCGGCAGGCAGCCCGCGCACCGCGTCCTCGACCGCGGCGATCCGCACGGGACGATCGGCGATCGCGCCGAGCGCGACGCGTGCCGAGGCGATCACGCCGCCGTCGAGCTCGATCGCCGCGGCGCCCATCAC
>JBLMXA010000120.1:0-4510 GCA_050257515.1 Acidobacteriota bacterium
CGTCAGCGTCGCGCACGGCGCCGCGCGCGAGCACGTGCCCACGTCGATGCCCGGCGATCCGACGAACAGCACGTTCGCGTCGGGCACGCACTCGCCGGTGTACTCCACGCACACGCCGGCCGTGCACTCGGCGTCGGCGATGCAGCCGCGGCACGTGTGGGTCGCCTGATCGCAGATCGGATCCGCGGCCGCGCACGTCGAGCTGTCGGTGCACGCCGGCGGCGCATCGATCGACGCGTCCGCCAGCGGCCCGTCGGGGCCTCCGCCGCCCGGTATCGCGACGCACACCGGCGGGCTCTGGGTCTGGTCGCACATCTGCCCGCTGGGGCAGTCGCCGTTCGGCGCGCAAGGCACTCCGGTCGCGGCGGTGGGGTGATAGCAGCCGCAAAGGACGATCGCGACGACCGCGCGTGCCCTCACCGGCTCAGAGTATCACGCACGTCAGACGGTGAGCCCCTTCTTGTAGGCGAGGAGCTCCTTCTGGGTCTTCAGCAGCAGCTGGTTGGTCTCGAGCAATTCCTTTGTCCGCATGCGGACCTGGTTCGCGAGGCGCTCGCGCTCGCGCGCCTCGGTCTCGAGCATCTCCTGGTACTTGACCTGGACGACCGCCTCGTCGGTGACGTTGCGCTGGATCTCCAGCGCGCCGACGTGGTTGCCGGCCTCGTCGGTGATCGGCACCGCCGACAGGATGAACCTCAGCTTCTGGGTCTCCCCGGCGATGTTGCCGCTGATCTCGTCGAGGCGGACGTGGCGGTTGTTCTGCCAGCACTGCTGCGCGATGCACTCCTCGGCACAGATATTGAGCTCGAGCACCTCGTAGCAGTGCTTGCCCTTGAGCCCGCGGGCGAGCGCGCGCGGCATCAGGGCGTAGAACGCACGGTTGAAATCGACGATCCGGCGGTCGCTGTCGACGATGAAGTAGCTGTCGACGATGGCGCTGTTGACCCGCTTGAACTCGGTCAGGAATTGCTGCAGAGCGGGGGCCAGCGAGTCCACGGACGAATGGTAGCAGACCGTCGACGGCTGGGATAATCTCCCGAACAGCATGGCACGCGGGGGGCCGAGCATCTCGGTCAAGATGATCCTGACCACGACGCTGCTGATCGTGGTCACCGTCGTTGGTTCCGGCGTGCTCAACGTCATGAACGTGCGCCGCGCGTTCGACGATTCCGCGGTGAAGCAGATCGAGGTGTTCGAGCGCGGCCGCGCCACGCTCGGCGAGGTCGGCACGCGGCTGTTCGCGCGCGCCGTCGAGCAGCTGCTGATCGATCGCGGCCGCGACGCCGACATCCTCGGCCTCGTGCAGAGCACGGTCGCCCAGGACACCCGCGACGGGCCGGCCGGCAAGAAGGACTACGGCCTCAAGCTCGCCTACGTGCTCGACCTCCACCAGAACGTCGTCGCGTACTGCCTCGAGGAGGCGAAGGTCGAGTGCAAGGCCGGCAACCACGAGCCGATCGGCCCCAATTTCGGGCCGCTCGCGACCGACAGCTGGAGCCAGGTGCTCGCCGCCTGGAAGGAAGGCGCCGGCAAACAAGGCGACGCGCTCGTCAAGCTGCAGCTCGGCTCGAACGGCGCGAGCTACCGCGTGTTCGCGTACCCGGTGTTCGTCGGCGAGGCGGCGACCGCCGCCGGCGCGATCGCGGCCGAGCCGCCGCCCGCGCGCCAGGGCTATGTCGTGCTCGGCTACGATCTCGCGCCGGTCGCGTGGTTCACCGAGACCGCGGCGCAGCAGAAGGCCGAGGCGTCGACGAAGGCCGCGCTCTACACCGGCGCCGTCGGTGCGCTGTTCGTGCTGATCGGGACCTTGCTCGCGATCTTCCAGGGGCTCTCGATCTCCAAGCCGATCAAGCAGCTCGCGTGGAAGGCCGACCAGATCGCACGCGGTGATCTCGACGCGCGCGTCGAGATCACGACCGGCGACGAGATCGGGCTGCTCGGCGAGAACTTCAACTTCATGGCCGATCAGATCGCGATCCTGCTCCAGCAGACCGCCGAGAAGGCAAAGATCGAGCAGGAGCTCGAGGTCGCGAAGGCGATCCAGGAGACGCTGGTGCCGAGCGACGCGCCGGTCGTGAAGTCGACGCTGTCGTTCGCCGGCTTCTACCAGCCCGCGGCGCAGACCGGCGGCGACTGGTGGACGTGGGCGGAGCTCGCCGGCGGCAAGATCCTGATCGTGATCGGCGACGTCACCGGGCACGGCGTGCCATCGGCGATGATCACCGCGGCGGCCAAGGCAGCGTGCGACGTCGCGCGCCACGTCCACGACGACGACGTCACGGTGACGACGCTGCTCGAGATCATGAACCACGCGATCTACGAGAGCGCGCAGCGGCGGTTCGTGATGACGTGCTTCGCGTCGATCGTCGACCCCAAGGCGCGCACGATCACGTACGCGAACGCCGGCCACAACTTCCCGTACCTGTTCCGCGCGGGCGAGGGCAAGGGCGAGTTCGGCTCGCTGATGATCCGAGGCAACCGGCTCGGTGACGATCGCAACTCGAAGTACGAGGCCAAGACGACCGAGCTCGTCGCGGGCGACGTGCTCGTCTGGTACACGGACGGCATCGTCGAGTGCGAGAACGTCGCGGGCGAGGAGTACGGCGAGAAGCGGTTCCGCGCGTCGGTGCGCAAGGCCGCCGCGCTCGATGCCGGCGAGATGCGCGACGCGATCATCGCCGACGCGACCACGTACTTCGGCGAGGCCGCGCGCAAGGACGACATCACGATGGTCGTCGGGAGGATCCATTGAGGTGGCTCGCGCTCGTGCTCGCGCTCGTCGTCGGTCACGCGGCGTTCGCGGCGGTCGAGGACGACCTCCGCGACGGCGACAAGTACTTCGAGCAAGGCGAGTGGAAGAAGGCGGCATCGGCGTACGACCGCGCGATCGGCAAGGCGCCCGGCCAGGTCTCGGCCGTCGCGTACGGCAAGCGCGCCGCGATCTTCATCATCCAGAAAGACTTCAAGGACGGCCTCGACTTCATCGCCCGCGCCGAGCAACGCTACCCGAACGCGCCGGAGGTGCTCGAGCAGGAAGCGCTGATGCTGTGGGAGACCGACAAGCGGGACGACGCGATCAAGATCGCCGAGCGCGTCGTCGCCGCGAAGCCGCAGACGTTCTCGAACCAGAAGATCATCGGCGAGTACTACGCGGGGCGCGATCCGGTGAAGACCGCGGCGGCGTTCGAGGCGTACCTCGCGTACCGTCCGCCGGAGCTCGAGAGCGGCGACGTGCTGCCGATGATCCGGCTCGGCTTCGCCTACCTCGCGAACGCGCGCGCCGCGCTCGCCGACGGCGACACCGGCAAGACGCAGCAGCTCTACCAGAAGGCCGCCGACAAGTTCGATCTCGTCGCGCGCAAGTTCGGCAAGAAGCCGAACGCGCAGGTCAACGCGGACAACGGGCTGTGCGCGGCGTACGCCGGCCTCGGTCGCTACGACCAGGCGGTGACGATCTGCGAGCGCATCGTCGCGAACCCGAGGCACGTCGACGCGGCGGGCTCGGCGTGGTTCAACCTCGCGACCGCGTACCTCGCGCGCAAGCAGACGAAGAAGGCGCGCACCGCGGCGAGCGAGTACAACCGCATCCGCAAGGGCGAGGCGCGCGGCTTCATGCTCGCCGGCGACTCGTACTTCGAGGATCGCGACTGGACGAGCGCGCTCGACCAGTACCTGCGCGCCGAGAAGCTGGTGCGACCGAACCAGCAGCGCGAGCAGATCGAGCTGTCGATCCGGCTCGGCAAGACGTACCGCCGGCTGCCCGCGCCGGCGACCGGCAACAACCCGAACCTCGCGCTCGCGATCGACAAGCTCGCGACCGCCTACAACGCGAACCCCAGGAGCGTCGAGCTGGCGATCGAGCTCGGCAGCGCGTACCTCGAGGCGAAGCAGGACGCGAAGGCGACGACGCTCACCGACAAGCTGCTCGCGACCAAGGACATCGACAAGGCGCCCGCGGACCAGCGCGCGGCGATCGAGGTGCTCGCCGGCAAGGCGCTGTTCAACCAGCGCAAGCTCAAGGAGGCGCGCGCGCGCTTCGAGGCCGCGGCGCAGCTCAAGGCGAACGACGTGCAGATCCGGCGCGCGCTCGTCGAGACGATCAACGAGCAGGCGTTCGAGACGATGAAGGAGCCGAGGCAGGCGCAGGCGTTCCTCGAGCAGGCGCTGGCGGTCGACGCGCAGTCGCCGACGACGGTGACGAACCTCGCGATCCTCGCGATCGATCGCGGCGAGTGCGACGCGGCGCAGAAGCTGCTCGTGCGCGCGTCGGGGCTGCGCGGCAACGACACCGTCGTGATCGCGCGGCTCAAGGGCCGCGCGTTCCTGTGCGCGGCCAAGCCCGACATCAAGGCGGCGATGGAGGCGTACGCGGCCGCCGAGCAGGAGGCGAAGAAGGCGAACGCGCAGCTCGCGCTCGCCGAGATCTACACCGAGGTCGCGCCGCTGGTGTGGGATGCCGACGCGAACGGTGCCGTCGAGAAGCTCGAGATCGCGGTGCAGATCGCGGCGC
>JBLMXA010000121.1:0-7668 GCA_050257515.1 Acidobacteriota bacterium
GGCGATGGTGACGGTGACGGTGACGGTGACGGTGATGGTGACGGTGACGGTGATGGTGACGGTGACGGTGACGGTCGGGCGGCGCTCGCCTCGACGGACGTCGGGGCGGGGGCGGGCGGCGGTGGCGGGCCACCGCTCGAAAGCTTCATCGCGACCGCGATCACGACCAGAGCGGTGGTCGCCGCGACCCCGCCCCGGACCGCCCACCGGCGAGGCGAGCCGGAACGTGCGCCGGCGAGTTGGCCTGCGCGCAGCGCGGGATCGCGGATCGCCTCGCCGTGCGCGCGCGCGATCAGCGACGACGGCGCCGGCGCGAACCGCCGCGGCAGCAGCAGCTGGTTGAGCGCACCGGGCGGCGGCGTGACGACGCCGCTCGCGCTGCCGTCGAAGTCGATCGGCGCGGTGGTCTGGGTGGTGGCCTCGTCCTCGGCGAGCCACGGCACCGGCCGGTAGCCGAACAGCTTCTTCATGTGGTCGGCGACGCCGTTGGGCGAGGTCTTCTGGCCGATCGAGCGCATGAATCGCTCGATCTCCTCGTGCAGCTCGCGCGCGCTCGCGAACCGGTGGTTCGGGCTCGGCTCGAGCGCTTTCATGATCATGCGCTCGACCGGCTGCGGCAGATCGGGCCGGTGCAGCGACGGCGGCGGGATCTCGCCCTGCACGATCGAGCTCATGGTCAGAAAGTCGTTGTCGTTCTTGAACAGCCGGCGCGCGGTCGCGACCTCGTAGAACACGATGCCGAGCGAGAACACGTCGCTGCGGCGGTCGATGTCGCGGCCGGTCACCTGCTCGGGCGACATGTACGAGACCTTGCCCTTGAGCGTGCCCGACCGGGTCTCGGCGGTGTGCAGCGTTGCCTTGGCGATCCCGAAGTCGGTGACCTTCACGATGCCGTCGTAGCCGACGAGGATGTTCGCGGGCGACACGTCGCGGTGCACGAGCCCGAGCGGGCGGCCCTCGGCATCACACAGCTCGTGGGCATGGTGAAGGCCGGCGGCGGCCGACGCCATCAGCGTGAGCACCTGCGCGAGCGGCAGCTGATCGCGGCGCCGGTGGATCTCCATCAGCAGCTTGCGGAGATCCTCGCCGTGGATGTACTCCATCGCGAAGAAGTACTCGCCGGCGTCCTGACCGCTGTCGAACACCTCGACGATGTTCGGGTGGTGCAGCGATGCCGCCAGGCGCGCTTCGTCGAGAAACATCTTGACGAGCTTGGGATCGAGCGCCTGCTCGCCGCGGATCCGCTTGAGCACGACGTGACGCCCCGACGGATCGCGCGCGAGCGACACCTCGGCCATGCCACCGCTCGCGAGGTGCTGGATCAGCTGGTAGCGCCCGAGCTGCGCCGGGACGGTCGACCCCACTCTTCGAGCGTCGGTGCAAATCGCACCACCGTCAAGGCTGCCATGTGGGAGGTGTCGGTGCCCTAACGGCTGGCGTCGCGGACGAGCCGGGCGAACGCCGCGCTCGCCGAGGTCGCGACGGTCTCGACGATCGCGACCGGCGCCGCGGGGGCGACCGCCGCCACGACGACGCACATCACCTTGTTCGCGATCGGCACCGGCACGACGCACAGCTCGCCGTCGGCGCTGCCGAGCGCGCGCAGCAGCAGCTGGTCGATCTTCGCGAGCTGCGGGCCCTCGGCGCGCGCGGTCTGGTTCGTCGCGACGACCCTGGGCACGAGCCCGGGCTCGTGCATCGGCACCGCGAGGTCGGGCGGCGTGTGACCCGAGCGGGTGAACCACTTCCAGCCGATCACGACGTCGCCGCGCACGACCATCAGGATCGCGGCCTCGACCTGCGGCGCGAACCGGTCGAGCGCGTCGATCGCGAGCTCGGCGACCTTGTCGCGGTGCTTGCCTCGCTTGATCGCGCGCTGCGCGTCGAGCAGCGTCGCGCCGGGGCCGCGCGCCTCGACCGCCTCGTTCGGCACCGCGAGCTTTCTGATCGCGATGCGGCCGAGCTGGGCCGGCGGCTCGACCTGATCGAGCGTCTTGACGTACGTGCGGCGCTCGCGGCCCTCCGGCTCGGCGCGCGGGATCGCGGTCGCCTGCGCGACCGCCGCGTCGATCAGCGCGGCGAGATCGTCGGCCGGCGGTAGCGACAGCTCCTGGTGCGGGATCTCCTCGGGCACCGCGTCCGGCGGCGGCACCGACGGCGGGCGCGCGATGGCGACCGCGATGTCCGGATCGCTCTCGACCGGCACCGGCACCTCGCCCAGGTGCGGGAACGGCGTCACGTTCTGGCCCTTCGCGCGCAGGAACCTGGCCGAGCGCGCGATGCCGTAGACGCGCTCGAGCTGGTAGCGCACGCGCTGCTCGGCCGCGATCGACAAGACGAGCTCGCGCGGCTCGATCGCGAGCGCGCGCGCGATCTCGGCGCGCCGCTGGGCGCTCGGCGGATCCATCGTCGCGATCGCGATCTTGCCGCCGCCGACGCGCAGCAGCGGCACGATCCGCCACTTGTCCGCCTGCTCCGGCTCGAGCCGGGCCTGCAGCTCGGGATCGGCCCTGTCGAAGTGACGCGCGAGCGCCGCGGGCAGATCGTGCTGGCGGCCGAGCGCGCGGGTCAGCGTGTCGAGATCGATGAGGCCGAGCTCGACGAGGTTCGTGCCGAACCGGCCGCCCCACATCACCTGTGCGCGCAGCGCGCGCTCGACCTGTTCGGCGTCCAGCAGGCGCGCCGCGATTAGGAGCTCCCCGAGCCGAGCCATCACCCGCACACTACCAACGAGACTCGACCGGCTCCACTTCGCGTGAAGGTGAGTTGCGGGGCTACGCGACCGTGACTTCCTTACACAGGTACACGTCCTGGATCGCGTGGAGCAGCTCGACGCCCTCCTTGAACGGCCGCTGGAACGCCTTGCGGCCGGCGATCAGGCCCATGCCGCCCGCGCGCTTGTTGATGACCGCGGTCTTGACCGCGTCGCGCAGGTCGCTCTCGCCGGCCGATGCGCCGCCCGAGTTGATGAGCCCGATCCGCCCCATGTAGCAGTTCGCCACCTGGTACCGGGTCAGGTCGATCGGGTGGTCGGTCGTCAGCTCGCTGTAGACCTTCTTGTGGGTCTTGCCGAAGCCCTTGAGCGCGGGGTCGTTATAACCGCCGTTGCCCTCGGGCATCTTCTGCTTGATGAGGTCGGCCTGGATGGTCACGCCGAGGTGGTTGGCCTGGCCGCTGAGGTCGGCGGCGACGTTGTGGTCGCCCTGCGCCGTCTTGAACGCGGGGTTACGGACGTAGCACCACAGCACCGTGAACATGCCGTACTCGTGCGCGAGCGCGAACGCCTCGGCGATCTCCTTGAGCTGGCGCCGGGACTCCGGCGCGCCCCAGTACACGGTCGCGCCGACGCCCTGCGCGCCCATGTCGTAGGCCTGCTTGACCGTGCCGAACAGCACCTGGTCGTAGGTGTTCGGGTAGCTCAGCAGCTCGCTGTGGTTGATCTTGACCATGTACGGGATGCGGTGCGCGTACTTGCGCGCGGTCGCGCCGAGCACGCCGAACGTCGACGCCACCGCGCTGCAGCCGCCCTCGATCGCGAGCTTGATGATGTACTCGGGATCGAACATCTGCGGGTTCGGCGCGAACGACGCGCCGGCCGAGTGCTCGATGCCCTGATCGACCGGCAGGATCGACAAGAAGCCGCTGCCGCCGAGGCGGCCGTGATCGAACATCCGCTGGAACGCGCCGAGCACGCGCGGCGTGCGGTCGGTGTTAGTGAAGACCTCGTCGACGTAGCGCGGGCCCGGGAGCGTCAGCGAGCTCGTCGGGATCGTCTTGCACTGGTGGTCGAGCAGACCGGCCTGGTCGCCGAGGATTTCGCGGATCTTGCGGATGTCCATGCCGGCCTTTTACGACCGCGAGGAAATGGTTGCAATCGAGGCGGCCGCCTCGATACAAGAGCGCACGGGAGTTGCCCATGCGCCGCCTAGTCATCCTCTGCCTCGCCCCGCTCGCCGCCTGCGGCAGCGATTCCAAGCCCAAGCCGGATGCCGCCAAGGACATCGGGTTCAACAAGCCGACCGCGTCGCTGCACGCGAACATGCCATCGTCGACCAGCGGCGCGGTGCCCGTCGATCTCGGCCCGGCGGACCTGACCTGCCTCGGCACCGCGTCGGCCGACCAGCCGACCTCGACCGCGGTGACGCTCGCGACGATCGTCAAGGACTTCCAGAACCACACCCCGGTGCCGACCGCGACGGTGAAGGTGTTCCCGACGGTCGACTACATGAACGTGTTCGACACGCAGACGTCGGACTCGAACGGCAACGTCACCGTGCACATCCCGTCGGGCACGAAGCGCTTCGGCTTCGAGATGACCACGACCGATGGCTCGGTGATGCCGACGTTCCTGCTGTTCCAGTACGTCGATCCGAGCATGGCGACGCAGACGCTCGACAAGATCCAGACCGTGTCGACGTCGACCGCGACGCTGCTGCCGGCGCTGATCGGCGAGACTCGCATGCCGGGCACCGGCGTGCTCGCCGGCGCGCTGCGCGACTGCGCCGGTCACGAGATCTCGAACTTCATCGCGACGGTGTCGTCGACCCCCGGGACCGCGACCCCGATCACGGGCTCGGAGGCGTACTACTTCCAGGCCGGCGTCGACCTGCCGGTCCACCACTGCATGGCCGGCATGTGCAACCAGAACGAGCTCGACTCGTCCTCGGGCGACGGCCTGTTCATGGTCGTCCAGCTGCCGGTCGCGCCGACCGCGTACGTGCAGATGTGGGGCTACAAGACCGACGCCGACGTCGCGTCGGGCACGCTGACCGAGATCGCCGAGCTGCAGGTGCCGGTGCTCGCCGATACCGTGATCACCGGCAGCTACGAGCCGCTGCGCCAGTAGAGCCAGTGGAGTAGGTTGTCGGGGTGGACCCCGATCGCCGTGCCGGACGCGATGCGCTGATCGCGTGGGCGGTGGTCGCCGTGCTCGTCGCCGGCCTCGTGCGCATCAACATCACGCTGCCGGCGATCGGCCACCTCGGCAGCGCGCTGGTCGCCGTGCTGTTCCTCTACGCGCCGGTGATCGCCGCGTGGAAGCGCCACGAGGATCTCGACGCGTACGGCTTCCACGCCGAGCCCATCCGCCGCGGCCTGGTGACCGCCGGCACGTCGATCGCGGTGATCTTTCCGATCTTCGCGGCGGTCTACATCGCGTTCTATGCGGTCGCCTGCGACTCGCAGTGGCTCGCGCACCTCGTGCCGCGCAACCTGTGCAGCCGGTGGGGCGGGCTGGGCGGCCTCCACGCGCCGGCGCTCGCGTGGAACCCGTTCGCGAAGGACAGCTTCAGCGAGTTCTGCCTCGTCCAGCTGCTCGTCGTCGCGCTGCCCGAGGAGCTGTTCTTCCGCGGGTTCTTGCTGAAGCTGCTCGAGCAGCGGTTCCCGCCGAAGCGGCGCGTGCTCGGCGGCGGCATCGGGCTCGCGCTCGTGCTGAGCTCGCTCGCGTTCGCGCTCGTCCACCTGCCGAAGGAAGGCGATCCGCGGGCGCTCGCCGTGTTCTTCCCGGGCCTGCTGTTCGGGTGGATGCGGTCGGCGACCGGCTCGGTGCTCGCCGGCACGATCACGCACGGCGCGTCGAACATCCTGATCCGCGTGCTAGAGCTGTCGGTGCTCCGGTGATCGCCGCGTTCTTCGACATGGACAACACGCTGCTGTCGATCGACAGCGGCACGAGCTACACGCGCTTCCTCTACAAGCGCGGCGAGCTGAACAAGCGCGCGGTCGCGAAGGTGCTGTACTGGTCGGCGCTCTACAAGCTCGCGCTGCTCGACATGCAGAGCGTGTTCGTCCGGCTGTGCGCCGATCTCGCGGGCGACTCCGAGGCCGAGATGGTCGCGAAGTGCGACGTGTGGTACCGCCAGCACGTCGCGGGAAGCGTCGCGCCCGCGGCGCGCGCCGCGCTCGAGCGCCACCGCGCCGAGGGCCACGTCGTCGTGCTCGCGACCGGGTCGACCGTGTATGCCGCCCGCCCGGTCGCGCGCGGCGTCGGCATCGACCACGTGCTCGCGTCCGAGCTCGAGGTCGTGGCGGGCGCGTTCACCGGCCGCCCGGGCGCGCTGTGCTTCGGGCGCCACAAGGTGTCGCTCGCCGAGGCGTGGGCTCGTGATCACGGGGTGTCGCTGCGGGACAGCTACTTCTACTCGGACAGCTACAACGACCTGCCGCTGCTGCAGCGGGTGGGGCAGCCGATCGCGGTGAACCCGGATGCGCGGCTGCGCAGGCACGCGAGGAAGCGTGGGTGGGCGATCCAGCGGTGGCTCGAGAAATAGGGAATAGGCAACAGGGAACCGAGAGGTTTGAACGTCCGGACGTTCAGAGCTCTCGGTTCTCTGTTGCCTATTCCCTATTGATCAGGCCTCGACGTACCCCAGCGCGCTCGCCGGCACGTCGAGCTCCGCCAGGATCGCGAGCGGCGTCGTCGCGCCGAGGATCTCGGCGACGCGCGGGTAGCCGCACGGCTCCTGGGGCCGGTTGTCCCACCGCACCGGCCGGGTCTCTCCGCGGTACACGGTCACCGCGAACCAGCCGGTCTGCGGGTTGTACAGCACGTCGTAGACCGGGCCGGGCAGCTCGGCGGCGAGATCGACGGGCAGGCCGCCGAGTGACGCGCCGGTGACGAGCGCGCCGAGGCGGTTGGCGACGACGGTGACGGTCGCCGGCGCGCCGACGCCGCGGACCTGATCGGGCGTGGCACCGGCCACGACGCACGCGGAGCGAGCTGGCATCGCGCGGAGCTTACCGCGCGAACTTTTCGCGATCGATCGTCAGATCGATCGGGTAGATTTTCCGCGCATGCCTGAAGTCGCGCTCCGTGGTCTGGCGGCGATCCCTGCCGTGCGCCGCCTGATCGAGCTCGCGCTCGACGAGGATCTCGGCCGCGGCGACATCACGTCCAACGTGACGGTCGGCACGACCGGCAAGACGATCAGCGCCGACATGGTCGCGCGCGAGCCGATCGTCGCGTTCGGCATCGACGTCGTGGCCGCGGTGTTCGCGCTGGTCGAGCCGAGCGTCGAGATCGAGCACGCGGTCGCCGAGGGCACGCGCGTCGATCGCGGCGGCCTCATCATGACGGTGCGCGGCCCGGCCCACGGCGTGCTCGCGGCGGAGCGCACCGCGCTCAACTTCGCGCAGCGGCTGTCGGGGGTCGCGACGCTCGCGAGGCGCTACGCGGACGCGGTCGCGGGCACGAAGGCCAAGGTCATCGACACGCGCAAGACCACGCCGGGCTTCCGCGCGCTCGAGAAGGCCGCGGTCGCCGCCGGCGGCTGCACCAACCACCGCTTCGATCTCGGCAGCGGCATCCTGATCAAGGACAACCACATCGCCGCGTGCGGCAGCGTGCGCGCCGCGGTCGAGGCGGCGAAGGCGCGCGCGCCTCACCCGCTGCGAGTCGAGGTCGAGGTCACGAACCTCGGCGAGCTCGACGAGGCGCTGGCGGCGGGCACGGAGATCGTCCTCCTCGACAACATGACGCCCTCGCAGGTCGAGGTCGCGGCGGCGCGCGCGCACTCGCGCGGCGTGCTCGTCGAGGTCTCGGGTGGAATCACGCTGGCGACGATCGCGGACTACGCGCGGGCAGGTGCGGATCTCATCTCGGTGGGTGCGCTCACGCACTCGGCACCCGCCGTGGATATCGGACTGGAGGTACGGACCGGAAAATGGGAC
>JBLMXA010000122.1:0-6522 GCA_050257515.1 Acidobacteriota bacterium
GTCCTGGAGCACGACCGTGCCGGTGAGGCCCGAGATGTTGCCGCCGATCATGAACGCCCTCGTCGTGCACGTCACGTCGATGTTCGTGACGTTCGTGGTCGCCGTCCCCGTGCCGTTCGCGAGCGTGCAGTTCTGCAGCGCCGGCGGGTAGCCGGGCTGCGACGTGACCGACACGTCGTACGCGCCGCTGACGAGCATCGAGAACGCGTAGCTGCCATTCGACGAGATCGTCGCGACGTCGCCGTTCGTCGCGTTCGTCAGCTTGACGGTGCCGTTCAGGCCGGTCACGTTGCCGCCGATCGCGAACAGCGTCGAGCTGCAGTTGACGACGATGCTCGTGACATCGCTGTTGCCGACCGTGCCCGTGCCGCCGAACACGTTGCACGGCGAGGCACCCGACGGCTGCGTCTGGACCGTGACCACGTAGCCGGTCCCGCTCGGCACCGTCACCGGGAACGTGAAGCTCCCGTTCATGCCCACGGCGACCGTGTCGCTGCCATTCGCGAGCACGACCGTCTTGTTCATGGCCAGCCCACCGACCGTGCCGCCGATGTGGAACGTCTGGACCTGACAGCTGACCTGGATGTCCGTCACGTCGTCGTTCGCGGTGCCGGTGCCGTTGGTCACGTCGCACGTCTGCGCCGGCATCGTCGGCGGCGTCGCGACCGTGACGGCGTACGCGCCGCCCGGATCGAGGAGCGTCGCGAACGTGAACTTGCCGTTCTGCGAGATCGGCAGGTCATCGCCGCCGTTGTTCTCGAGCACGAGCCCCATCCCGGACAGCCCGGTGACGGTGACGCTGACCTTGTAGATGCCCTGCACGCCGCCGTCGGAGTCGCACGCGCCGGGGTGGTTCTTGCACCAGATCTCGTCGAGCCTCTTGTCGCAGCCCGCGAGCGAGGCGAGCGTGGCGACGGCGAGCATGGTTGCGAGGAGCCTCATCAGAACCTCCCCGCCCAGCCGACGTAACCGTGGCCGGGCGCGAGCCCGACCGTCGGCGTCGACGAGCTGCTGCCGCCTACGAGGAACCAGATCGCGCCGATCACCGCGACGCCGGCACCCGCGCCGGCGACGTAGTAGCCGGGCGTACGCCGGTCCGTGTAGAACATCTGGTCGCCGGTCGGCCCGCCGATCGCGTACATCACCGCGCCGGTCGCGATGCCGGCGACGCCGACGCCGATCATCACGGCCGGAACGGCGCGCGACCTGTGCTCGTCGATCACCTGAGGCGGCGGGGGCGCGGGCGCGTCGATGACGACCTCCGTCGTCTTGCCCGCGGACACGGTGACGTCGCGCGTCTCGACGATCTTGCCGTCGCGGCTGATCTCGACGTGGTGCTTGCCCGGCGTCAGATCGTGGGTCACCGGGGTCATGCCGATCGCGTCGTTGTCGACCATCGCGAGCAGGCCCGACGGCTTCGACGCCACCATGATCCGGCCGGTCATCGCGGGCACGAGGTGCGAGAGGTCGATCATCAGGCCGTCGATCGTCGTCGGCAGCACGTCGTCGGTGCAGTGCGAGCACATCCGCTGCAGCGACACGACGTCGTGCTGCTTCGTGATCCAGTACGCCGACAGCTGGAGATCGCGCTTCTTCTTCGGCCCCGCGGTCTGCGCGACGATCACGACGACGCTGTCGGCGCTCGCGCGCTTCTCGACGACGCCGCGCGCGCACGCCATGTCGGCGATCGCGAGGCAGTTCGACAGCGTCAGCAGCCCGTCCTTGTCGAGCGGCGTCGGCGCGATGTCGATCTTCTGCTTGCCGAGCCAGGCGATCACCGCCGCCTGGGTCTTCGAGTGGATCGCCTCCGTGCCGGGCACGACGACCCCGACCGACGGATCGGCCATGGCGGGTACCGAAATGCCCACCACGACGAACATCAAGAGTGCTCGCAACATTCCCTCACCCCGCATTGTATCCGAGCGGCGCGCTCGGGGGGAAGTGCGCCAAACCACAGGGGGTGTACGTCACCTGCGCAGCTTGAGCGGATTCACTCCCGTGAGGACGGCGGCGCCTTCGCGATCGATTCGGATCTCGGCGACGGGAGTGCGCTCGACCTCCTCGCGCGTGTAGCGGGAGGTGAGGAGATGAACGCGCTGGTTCGCCGAGCCGCGCAGCCCGGTCGCGAGCCGGTCCGCCGCGACGTAACGGCCGTCGATCAGCACGTCGAGGCGCGCGAGCACGTCGGGGCCACCGGGCAGCGCGCGGATCTCGTCGAGCCCGTATCCAGAGAATGCCAGCGTCGACAGCCCCAGGCCGCGGGCGGCGTCGAGCAGCGCCGCGGCCGCCGCGGCCTGCTGCAGCGGCTCGCCGCCCGACAGCGACAGACCCTCGATCCCCCTGGTGCGTGCGAGCTGGTCGGCGAGCTCGGCGACCGCGAGCTCGCGGCCGCCGGCGGCATCGTGCGTGCCCGGGTTGAAGCAGCCCGCGCAGCCGAGGCTACAGCCCTGCATCCAAACGACGAACCGCGCGCCCGGACCGTTCGCGCGGCTGCGCTCCTCGATCGCGTGGACGCGGACGATCATCTCGACGCGCGGCTCATTTCGGCTTGTCGACCACCGGCAGCGGCCGGACGCCGGCGCTCGAGCCGACGACGTCGAGCTCCTTGACGAGCAAGTCGGGCGTCACGATCGCGCTCTCGATGCCGCCCGACGGCACGAACCCGTCCTCGGTGCCGGCGTTGAGCTTGAGCGCGAGCTGCGACTCGACGGCCGCGAGGAAGTTGTAGACGGTCTTCTCCGTCGACACGCCGACGACGTCCTTCCACGCGCGGATCGGCACCTCCTTGAGCTGCACGCCGCGCACGAGCTCTTGCTTGCCGTTCGGAAACACCTTGTACGCGAGCACCGCCGGCGGCGGCAGCTCCTGGTCGGTCGACTTCACCATCTGCACGAGCTCGCGGCGCGTGAACTCCGGGGCGCCGGTGACCGCGGCATCGTCGAAGCGGCGGATCACGAGGCCGAACTTGAGGCCCTCGCTGCGCGCGGCGGCGACGAGCTGGTTCTCGAGCGCCTTGCGCGACATGGCGCCCTTGCCGACGACGAACAGGTTCGTCGCGCTGCCGTGGAACGCGCCGCCCTCGGCCTGGCGCCGCGCGTGGCCGTTCGACACCTGGCCCTTCGCGGACGGCGTGCGCGAGGTCAGCAGCGATTTGAGCATGCCGTCCTTGATCACGTCGACCCTCTGCGCGGGCACGCCCTCGTCGTCGATCTTGTAGCCGCCGATCAGCGCCTTGCCGGCGCCGTCCTTCGCGGTCGGGTCGTCGTAGATCGACAGCATCGACGACGTGACCTTGAGCCCGACCTTGTCGGTCAGCGCGCCGCCGAACTGCTTCGCCTCCTGCGGGTTGAGGCCCTCGGGCACCGGCGTGCCGCCGAGGTGCGGCGCGAGCGTCGCGCGGATCAGGCCGACCGCGCCCTCGCCCTCGAACAGCACGGGCCCGGAGTAGCGATCGAACAGCGGCGCCTTCGCGAGCTGCCCGATCGAGTCGGCGAGCCGCTTGGTCTCGGCCTCGAGCTCCTTGTCGCTCGGCAGATCCTTCGCGGTGTGGCCGTACCGCAGGAAGTAGTTGTGGACGAGCTGGCCGTCGTCGGCCTGCCCGCTCGCCGCGATCACGATCCCGCTCGCGCGGCGGGTGTCGGTCACGCTCGTGCCCTCGGTCGTCAGGTACCAGCGACGCTCGAGGTAGCTCGTCACCGCGACGCGCGACTCGCGCAGCTCGGGGTGATCGCGGAACAGCGCCGACACGGTCTTCGCGCGCGTCTCGAGCTCGTCGAGCGACTCGAGCGGCGGCACGAGCACCGGATCCTCGCTGACGACCGGCTTCTCGTCGGTCCACGCCGGCACGTCGCCCGGCGGGCGGATCGCACCGGTCTTGATCGCCTCGAGCTTGGCCCGCAGCTGCAGCAGCGCCTTCTTGTACGCGACATCGGTCGCGCTCCACGCCGCGCGCTTGGCGATGCGCTTGTCGGGCTCGACCGGGAACGTCGCGACGCCGGTGCCGTCGAGCTCGCTCGCGTCGGGCACGACGAAGTTGCCGTTGTCGATCTGCTTGTTGCCGACGCGCACGCGCACCTCGAGGTTCACGAAGTGGCGGTTGCGCTTGGACAGCGTCTGGCCGAGCTCCGCCGAGACGTCGTTCACGTCGACCTCGGTGATCTTGTACGACAGCGAGTACGGCCGCGGCGCGCCCGGGATCTCGAGCTCCTGCTTGTCGCGGTTCATCTCCTCGGCGACGGCATCGACGATGTCGTTCGTCACCGCCTTCGACGGCGGGCCCATCGGCGGCTCGGGGAGCTTCTTCGCGAAGCTCGGCGCGGCGGGGACGAGCGCGAGCAGCAGCAGTGCAAAGCGCTTCTTCACGGCGCCTCCTTCCGGATCGCGGGCGGCTGCAGCACGGGCGGGCGGTCGGGCGGGATGAATCCCTTCTCGACCTCGAGCTTCTCGAGCAGCAGGCTCGGCGCCGACGCCGACACCGGCACCCAGCCGGACTCCGCGCCGCACACGCCGTTGAACGATTCGATCTCGCGGCTCGCCGCGCGGATCGACTGCAGCGCGACCAGCGGCGTGCCGCTGATGTCGATGCCGCGCACGAGCTCCTTCTTGCCATCGGGGAAGAGCCGGTACGCCATCACCGGGTTGACCTTGAACGCCTGCGGCGCGAACGCCGAGGTGTTCGTGAAACCGCCGCTGATGTCGGTGAAGATCATGCCGTACGGGCGGTGCTGCTTCTTGATCTCCTCGATCAGCATCTTCTCGAGATCGTTGCGCGGCACGCTGCGCGTGGTCTCGACGACGAGGTTGCCCTGGCGCGCGACCGGCGGCAGGCCCGGCGAGCGGCGGCCGTGGCCGTTCGAGTGCGGGAAGCCGGGGATCGGGTTGCGGCCCATCTCGAAGCCGACGAGCTTGCCGTGATCGATCAGCGGCACGTGGTGCGCGCGCACGCCCTCGTCGTCGAAGCGGTAGAAGCCGTTGAGCTGGATGCCGTTGAGCGTGACGATCTGCGGATCGTCGTAGACGCTGAGCCAGTCCGGCGCGATGTCCTTGCCGACGTAGCTCGCGAACGTCTGGCCGCTGGTGATGTCCTTCTGGCGGTGGCCCTCGATGCGGTGCCCGAACACCTCGTGGAAGAACACGCCGGCGGCGCGACCCTCGAGGATCGCCGGCCCGACGTACGGGTCGGCGAGCGGCGCGTCGTGGAGCGCGTCGAGGTCGCTCGTCACCGTCTTGATCATCTTGTCGACCTCGGCGTCGCCCGGCAGGTCGGCCGCCGTGCGGCCGAACCGTTGCTCGAGGCGCGACAGGTTCTGGCCATCGTCGGCCTTGACGCCGACCGACACCGACAGCTGCGCGTTCGTCCACGACAGCTGGATCGTGCTGCCCTCGCTGTTGACGAAGTAGCTGGTCTCGAGCTCGAACACGACGCCGCACGTGCCGCGCGTCGCCGCGCCGCGCAGCGCCTTCGCCGAGCAGCGCTTCAGGCGCTCGATCCACTGCGTCTTGTCGAACTCGAGTCGCGCGGGCGCCTCGACGTAGACCTCGGCCGGCTCGCTCGAGAAGTCGCCGTCCATCTTCTGCTTGGACAGCGTCGCCTGGTCCTGGCGCACGTAGCCGAGCGCGCTCGTCGCCTCGTGGTAGCGGCGGTCGGTCTCGAGCCACAGCGCGTGCGTGATCGCCTGCTGGTCGTCGCCGAACGGCACGAAGCCCTGGCGTGTGAGCGGCGCGTTGAGCCCGTTCGGATCGTCCGACAGCGGGTGGGTGTTGTCGAGCTTGGGCGACCCGACGCGGACGTCGACGTCGAGGTTGCGCATCGTGCGGTCGTCGTCGGTGATCAGCGCGCCGCCCTCGGCCTCGAGGCTGACCGTGCGCTGCTCGACGAGCTGGTACGCGAGGTAGTACGCGGGCTCGGGCACCTTCTTGAGCGCCTCCATCTCGCGCGCGTTCTCGTTCTTCATGATGTCGAGCACCGGCGACTTCTTGTCGGGCGCGTTGCCGTCGGTCGGCGCGCTCGTCGTGATGTCGATCTTGGCGGGGACCTGAGGCAGCTCGACCTTCGCCTCGTTGCCGGGAAGCGGGGGCGGAGGCCGGACCACCGGGTGCTTCTCTTCAGTGCCGCTCGAGCACGCCGCCAGCGCCGCGAGCGCGCCGACGATGACAATCCGTCGCATATGGCGAAGCCTAGCCGCGAAGGGCAGCAAATCAAACGCTCGGGGGTTATCATTCGTCGGCCGTGCCGGAAGGAGGACGCCGCCCTGTCGCGCTGGTGGTCCACGGCGAAGGCGACGTGCTAGACCTGCTCACCCGGCTGTTCGAGTCGAGCGGCTTCGAGGTGATCTCGGCGATCTCGGCGTTTCGCGCGCAGGCCCACGTCGGCGGCCCCCGGTCGATCGACGTCGTGATCGCGCCGTGGGACGTCGCCCGCCCGCTCGGTGGCGAGCTGTACCGGTGGACGCTCGGCCACCGGCCCGAGCTGCGGTCGCGGTTCGTGTTCGTCGCCGACGAGGTGCCCCCCGAGTTCGACGC
>JBLMXA010000123.1:0-2547 GCA_050257515.1 Acidobacteriota bacterium
GCCCCACGCCTCGGCGCGCTGCGCCGGCTGGAACGTGCCGAGCCAGACCGCGAGGAGCGCGCCGAGCATGCGACAAGCATGCGGCATCCCTCGGGCGGAGCAAACAATAGGCAATACGCAACAGGGAACCGAGAAGTCCGAAGTTCCGGAACTTCAAACCTCTCGGTTCCCTGTTGCGTATTCCCTATTCTCTGGAGATCAATAGCCGTCGTCGTCGAGCGCGTTCATGACGTGCGCGGCGCGCGTGGAGGGCGTCTCGGGCAGATCCTCGAGCGGCGCCGGCTCGGTGAACGGCAGGTTGCGCAGCTTGGCGAGCTCGCGTTCGAGGCGGCCGATCAGCGACTCGTACTGGTGGCGCCGCCACACGTAGAACATGCTCCACAGCACGAACGCGGCGAGCAGCACGGCCGCGACGAGCCAGCCCGCGATCAGCGCGGGCAGCCGCACGTCGTGCATGCGGTCGCCGAACACGCTGGTCAGCCACGGCGGGGTCCGGATCGGGATCCACCCCGAGTTCGCGACCAGGAACAGCCCGGCGATCACGCCGAGCCCGATCATCGACAGGATGACGGTCGCGGTCGCAGCGAGCCGGAGCCAGCGCAGCACACGACCTGTATATCACCGCCGCCGGTGGCGAGGCGTCGCCAGGTCGATCGAGTGGCCGATCACCGCGCCGACGAAGCGCGCACCGGCGAGCTCGCGGTACGCGACGCCGGCGAAGTAGCCGTTGCCCGACGGGTAGCCGTAGTCGGTGTAGTGATGGCCGAGGCGCAGGCCGAGCGTCGCGTCGAGCTCGTCGGAAAACGGCGCGCTCGGCGAGCCGTCGTGGCGCGCGGGCGCGCCGGCGACCCAGGCGGTGCGCACGCGCGCGAGCACGCGCACGCCGCTGCCGAGCTCGAGGTTCAGCTCGACCGGAAGCGTCACCGCGTCGTCGAGCGTGCCGACCGCGCCCATCGCGCCGACGCCGGCGCCGAGCGCGATCACGCCGGTGTCGCCGACGCGCACCCCGACGCCGAGCGGGAACAGCGCGACGTCGTACGCGAAGCCGGCGCCGCGCAGCGTGCTGCCGGCCGCGAGATCGAGGCCGACGTGATAGTTGACGGTCGGGTTCTCGCCGATGAAGCCGTGCAGGCGCGCGCCGGCGAGCGCGAGCTCGCGGATCGCCGGCTGGCTGCCGCGGTCGTCGACGTCGTGGACGACCGACAGCTCGTAGTGCAGCCACGCGCCACCCTGCGCCCGATCGGCGAGCCGCGACCAGCGGTCGGCGTGCGCGCGCGGCGGAGCGAGCACGAGTACGAGCACGAGCACGAGCACGAGCTTCATCGATCGGCAAAGCCGATCCGGCCGGGGCCGAGGGGAACGATGATCGCCGGCGGCCACAGATCGATGCCGATCGACAGCCCGATCACGTGCAGCTCGATGCCTTCCTTGAGCCCGAGCTTGAGGCCGACGATCGGCGTCTCGAGCTGGACGCCGGTGCCCTCGCTCGTGACGCCGGCGCCGATCCAGCCGCGCCAGTCCTTGCCGACCGACGTCGCCGGCAGGCTCGCGTGGAGGTGGCACTTGCGCAGGATCCGATCGCCGAACGTGTTCGAGTTCGGTCCGGGATAGAACACGTAGTGGCGATCGATGTCGCGGATGATCGCCTCGGACTCCTTCTCGATGCAGTCGGCGGCGCGGTCGGCCTCCGGCCCGCGCCACACCGCGTGGAGGATCGGATCGAGGTAGCCGGAGTGGTGAAACGGATCGTCGCCGCAGTGGCAGACGTCGGGCACCTCGTAGACGATCCACTCGCTCGCGCGTGCGCGGCGCACCGCCAGCCACGGGTGTCGCGCGATGCCGTCGATCGGGTGGCCGAGCGCGCCGGTCACCAGCAGTACCGTTGTCACGTTGTTGTCGGGGACGTCCAGCGGTTGCTTCGCGACGATGCATCCGGCGAGGATCACGAACGCGACCAGCCGCATGCGCACATCCTACAGCGCGTACATGGTGGCGGTGGCTAAATGAAACCGCTCGCCGCGCGCGGTGTCTGACCGACGTGACGAGCGTGACCCGCTGGAAGCTGACGAGCGCGCTGCTCGCCGCGCTCGCCGCGATGACCGCGCTGCACGGGCGCGGCGCGACCGCGACCGCGACCGCGCCGGTGACCGGGCGCGCCGCGCTGTGGCGGCCGATCCGGGTGCCGGCGTCGGCGCTCGGCGTGTCGGCGCAGGAGCTCGTCGACCAGCTGCTCGCCGCGCACACCGCCGACGAGATGGCGCCGCTCGCCGACAAGCTCGGCGCGGTCGGCGGCGACGACGCGATCGACTCGATCCGCCCGCTGCTCGACGATCCTCGCCGCGGCGTGCCCGCGGTGGTCGCCGGCGTGATCGGCCACATCGCGAGCGACCACGCCGTCGACGTGCTGCTCGGGCACGCCGTGGACGAGCGCCCGGAGGTCCGCGACGCCGCGCTGCGCGCGCTCGGCGAGACGCACGCGGCGCGCGCGGAGAGCCGGCTCGAGCAGCTCGCGGGCGCCGCCGGCGATCCCGCGCAGCCGGTCGCGAT
>JBLMXA010000124.1:0-6967 GCA_050257515.1 Acidobacteriota bacterium
GCGGCGCCGGCGCGGTGATGCCCGAGGCCGACAGGCTCGTGCCGGCCGCGCGCGAGGCGCTCGCCGACGACTTCAACACGCCGATCGTCGTCGCGGCGATGCACGAGGCGGCGAAGCTCGCGAACAAGCTCGTCGAGCGGGGCAAGGGCATCGACAAGGGCCTGCGCCAGCGCACGCTCGCGCGCCTCGGCGAGGACCTGAGAGCGGTCGGCGCCGCGGTCGGCCTGCTGTCGCAGCAGCCCGCCGGGTACCTCGCCGATCGGCGAGCCCGCCTCGTGCATCGCCGCGACGACGATCGGCGTGTTGAAGTCGTCGGCGAGCGCCTCGCGCGCGGCCGGCACGAGCCTGTCGGCCTCGGGCATCACCGCGCCGGCGCCGCCGTCGCCGGCCTGGGCGACGAACGCGTCGATCTTGCGCAGCGTCTCGTAGAAGTACGCGACGCTGCGATCGGCCTCCTCGAGGCTGTAGAAGCGGATCGTGTCGTCGACTTGCTGGACGTCGAAGTCGACGTCCGAGCGGTAGTGGTGCGACACCGAGAAGTAGCGCAGCGCCTCGCCGCCGACCGCATCCGCGATCTGGTCGCAATCGAAGACGTTGCCGAGCGACTTCGACATCTTCACGCCTTCGAAGTTGATGAAGCCGTTGTGCAGCCAGTAGCGCGCGAACGTGCCGTCGCCGTCGGCGCCTTGCGACTGCGCGATCTCGTTCTCGTGGTGCGGGAACATCAGATCGCGGCCGCCGCCGTGGATGTCGAACGTCGGCCCGAGGTGCGTCACCGTCATCGCCGAGCACTCGATGTGCCAGCCTGGCCGGCCCTTGCCCCACGGCGAGTCCCACGACGGCTCGCCCGGCTTCGCCGACTTCCACAGCGCGAAGTCGGCCGGCGCCTTCTTGCGCTCGTCGACGCCGACGCGCGCGCCGGCGCGCAGATCGTCGAGCTTCTTGCCGCTGAGCTGACCGTAGGGCGGGAACTTGTCGACCTCGTAGTAGACGTCGCCGTCGACGACGTACGCGTGACCGTTCGCGACGAGCCGCTCGATCAGCGCGACGATCTGCGCGATGTGGCCCGAGACCTTCGGCTCGACGTCGGGCGCCATCACGAAGAACCGCGCCATGTCGCGGTTGTAATCGGCGGCAAACCGCGCCGACAGCTCCATCGGGTTCTCGCCGCGCTCGTTCGCGCTCTTGATGATCTTGTCGTCGACGTCGGTGACGTTGCGGACGTACCTGACGTTCCAGCCGAGGAACACGAGGCTGCGGCGGATCGTGTCGAACGCGATCGCGGAGAAGGCGTGGCCGATGTGCGCGGGCGCGTAGGTCGTCGGGCCGCACACGTACATGCCGATCTTGCCGGGCACGAGCGGCTCGAACGGCACCTTCTGGCGGCGCATCGAGTCGTGGAGTCGGAAGGGAGTCACCGGGTGCGTTTGTAGCATCACCGCCAGTCGAGCGGCGCGGTCGGGCCGCGGTCGACGGCGTTGGTCAGCGACTCGAGCCACGTCGCGGTGTCCTCGCGGGTCGCCGGCAGGGCGAGCGGCCACACGAGCACGCCGGCGGTGGTCACCGCGAGCACGCGGCGGCCGTCGGGCGCGAGCTCGACGAAGCTGAACGTGCGGCCCTCGGGCTGGGCGAGCGTCCACCGCTCGCCGGCGAGCGGATCGATCAGCTCGAGCACGCCATCGGCGGAGGTCGTCGCGACGAGGCCGTCGGCGGCGATCGACGCGCGCGGCGCGAGCATCGGCGTGTCGCGGCTCGCGCCGACGACGCGGAGCGCGCCGTCGCCGGTGATCGCGAGCGGTGTCGCGCCGGCGAGCGCGACGCGCGAGATCGCCTTGTCGAACGTCGCGAGCGTCGGCTGCGAGCCGTCGGCGCGCCAGGCGACGAGCGCGGTGCCCTTCGCGACGAGGACGTCGCCGTTGGCGGCGAGCGCGAGCCCGTCGCGCGGCGGCGCGGCGAGCTTGCCGAGCGTCGACGTCTTGCCGGTCGCGAGGTTCGTGCGCCACAGCCCGCCGTCCTTGAACGCGGCCGCGACCCAGTCGCCGCGCGCGGCGAGCGCGGCGATGCCGCCGGCGTGCGCGACGAGCTCGCGATGCTTCGGCAGCTCGAGCCGCAGCGCGCCGGCGGACGTCGCGACGACGAGCCGCTGGTCGTCGGCGAACGCGGCGAGGTCGAGATCGCCGTCGACGTCCTGCGTCGCGCCGAGCGGCGCGACGATCCTGCCGTGATGCGTGCCGTCGACGACGAGCGCGCGCGAGCCGTCGGGCGCGGAGGTCACGAGATAGATGCCCTCCGGCGTCGGCGGCAGCGGCGTCGCCTTGTCGGCGAGCAGGTCGATCCACTGCGCGCCGCCGTCCGCGGACGTCGTGACGAGCGCATCGCCGGTGACGAACCGCGCGCCGCTCGCGGCGGTGGCCACGACGCGCGGCTCGATCGCCTCGACATCCCACGCGAGCAGCCGGCCCTCGCCGGCGGCGACGATCCACGGCGAGCCGGGCGAGGCCGCGACGCGCGCGAGGTGAAGGCCGGGCGCGTGCAGGATGCGATCGTCGTCGGCGGAGATCACCGCGATCACGCCCTCGACGCTGGCCGTGACGAGGATGCCACCGCGCGCCTCGTAGAGGCCGAGCGTGAAGTCGCCGTTGACGTGGCGCGGGTGCGGGTTGTCGCGCTCGAGCATGCCGACGCCGGTCGGCCCGGTCGCGTACAGCTTGCCGCGCGAGAACGCGACCGCGGTGCGCGCGCCGACCGTGATCCGCTGCGCGATCTGGCCCGACGGCATCTCGAACGCGAGCGCCTCGTCGCCGACGAGCACCGCGAGGTGCGTGCCGCCCGCCGACCACGCGAGCTGGCGCGCGCGGCCCTCGGCGAGCTGCTGGGCCGGCAACGTCGGCTGCGTGCGGTCGAGCAGCAACAGCCGCGCGTCGCTCGCGAGCGCGATCCACCGCCCGTCCGGCGAGGTGGCGAGCGCGCGCACGGGGCCGTCGATCGTCACCTGCTCGGGAGTGCCGGCGGCGACGTCGGCCTTCCACAGCGCGCCGTGCTGATCCGTCCAGTACGCGATCGGCCCCGAGACCGCGAGCTCGGCGATCGGCGTCGTCGCCGTGACGTCGCGCTGGCGGCCCGTCGCGATGTCGATGATCGTCAGCCGGTCGGCGTGCGCGATCGCGATCGCGTGGTCGCCGTCGGCGAACCGCGCCTGCGCCGGCCCGTGGACATCGGCGACCTGCTTCTGCGTGCGCTTCGCGAGATCGTAGACGATCACGGCGCCGTCGCCGCCGGCCGCGAGCACGCGCTGGCCGTCGCGGCTCATCTCGAGCGAGTCGACCTCGCGCGACGCCGGCAGCCCGAACGCGACGCCGTGCGCGCGCGCGGCCGCGCCGATCGCGCGCGCCGTGCGCCAGTGCTTGTCGGTCGCGAGCTGCGCGATCATCGCGACCGCGCGCGTCGGATCGTCCTCGGTCTTGTTGCGCGCGCTCGTCAGCGTCAGCTCGCGGTTCTTGTCCTTGACCGCCTCGAGCGCGTCCTCGGTCTTCTGCTTCTCGACGACCGCCTCGTTGCGCGCGACGTTCGCGCGATCGCGCTCGCCGACGATGCGGTGGATCGAGAACCACGCGCCGACGATCAGCGCGAGCGCCGCCGCGCCCGACACGGCGACGAGCGCGCGGTTCTTGCGCACGAACCGCAGCAGCTTCTCGCGCCGCGAGTAGTGGTGCGACGCGACGAGCTGGCCGGTGAGGAACCGCTGCAGATCCTCGGCGAGCGCGCCGGCGTCCTGGTAGCGGTGGCGGACGTCGTGCGCGAGCGCCTTGTCGACGATCGTCGCGAGCTCGGGCGGCACGCCGGGGAGCAGCTCGCGCAGCGGCTCGGGCGGCCCGGCGGCGGCGGCCTTCATGATGTCGTCGGCGCTCTTCGAGTAGTGCGGCGGGCGCCGCGCGAGCAGGTAGTAGAGCGTGGCACCGAGCGCGTAGACGTCGGTCTTCTCGTCGGCGGAGCCGCCGCGCAGCTGCTCGGGCGCCATGAAGCCGGGCGTGCCGAACACGATGCCCGCGCGCGTCGTGACGACGTCGGCGTCGTCGACCTCCGCGCCGGCGTGCGGGTCGTCGCGCTCGTTCATCGCCTTCGCGAGGCCCCAGTCGATCACGATCGTCTCGCCGAGATCGCCGACCAGGATGTTCGACGGCTTGATGTCGCGGTGGACGATGCCGCGCTCGTGCGCGTGCGCGACCGCGTGCGCGGCGGCGACGATGTGGGGCAGCAGCGCGAGCCGATCCTCGAGCTGCTCGCCGCGCGACACCAGCTCCTCGAGCGGCCGCCCCGACACCTTGCGCATCACGTAGAACGGCGCGCCGCTCGGCGACATGCCGGCGTCGTGCACCGGCACGATCGACGGATGCTCGAGGCGCGCGGTGATCCGCGTCTCGCGCTGGAACCGGCGGACGGCCTCGGGATCGCGCGCGAGCGCCTCCTTGAGCGCGACGGTGCGGCCGAGCACGGTGTCGTGCGCCTCGACGACGCGGCCCATGCCGCCGCGCGCGATCTCGGTCTTGATCGCGTAGCGCCAGTCGGCCGGCATCGCCGGTGGCGCGCCGAGCGGCTTCGTCGTCGCGATCGGCGCTCCGCTCGCTGGCACGACCGTCGCCTGCAGCGGCGCGGAGCCGGCGAGCTCCTCGATGTTGCCGCCGCGAGGCAGCTGCATCGTGCCCAGCGTGGGCGCGTCCCCGGGCTTCCCCTCGTCGGGCACGGCGAGGATTATGTCACGACGCGGCGGGCGGCGCGGACGGCAGCAGGTCGCGCTTGACCGCGCGGACGAGCGCCCACGCGAACAGCAGGCCGATCACGCCGACGACGACCGTCACCGGCAGCACGTACCAGTAGTCCTCGGGCTTCTCGGCGGTGAGCAGCGCGTACGCATCGGACGGGATCGAGCGCGACACGTAGAGGCCGACGAGATCGAGCTGCGCGTCGGGGATCACGACGCCCTTCGCGACGAACCCGGCGGGCGAGGATCCCTTGACCTCGCCCCACGTCGTCTCGTGATGATGCGTGACCGGCTCGACGCGCGCGGCCCACAGCTCGGCCTGCTGCAGCTTGTCGGTCAGCGTCGCGACCGCGTTCGGCGCCGACACCTGGAAGCGCGCGACGTCCCTGCCGGGCTGCACGCCGCTCGGCGTGATGCCGGCCTCGGTCAGCGCCTTCGTCCACGCCGCGGCGTCGGGCAGGCGATCCTCGAGCGTCGCGACGATCACCGCGACATCGGGCTCGATCACCTCGAACGCGACGCGATCGGAATCGTGGAGCTGCACAATGTCGCCCGAGACCGTCGCGACCTGACCGCTCGCGAAGCCCGCGCGCACGGCGGACGCGGCGGCGAACACCGGCTGCGGGTGCGCCGCGGCGTAGTCGCGCACCGCCGCCCAGAACGGCAGGTCGGCGAGCCTGCGGAGGCGGCCGGTGTAGCCGGCCAGCTGCGGCGGCTCCCAGCCATCGCCCGGCACGACGAGCCACAGCTTCTCGGACGTGCCGCGCACCGGCGCGACGCGCATCCCGGGCGTGCCGCTCACGCGCATCGCGCGCGCCATCAGCGGCTCGGCGGTCGGATCGAGGGACACGTAGCGGTCCTCGGCGATCTTGCCGGCGGCGACGTCGGCGACCGAGACGTGCTGGGGCTTGTCGTCCGCGCCCGAGAACTTCCGATCGCCGTTGATCCGCCACAGGAACAGCACCGACAGGAACACGATGCCGGCGGCGGTGACGACGCCGATCCGCGGGCGCGGACGCGAGAGCTTGACGAGATCGGGGTCGATCTTGTCCTTGGGGACCGGTGCCCCCTCCTCGCTCTCGTCGGACCCTGCCATGACTGCGGAGATCGGCATCCTACCTTCCAGTTCGACACCGCGCCACCGGCCCCGGTTGCGACGAAGAACGCTACGAATTACCGTTGGCTGTGCCCGTCGTCGACCGCCTGGCGTCGAGTCGCGAGTGCCCGCTCGGGGTGGCCGACGTGGTGCGCCTGGCGACCCGCGCGCTCGACGGCATCGGCCTCGTATGGCTCGAGGGCGAGGTGACCCAGGTCAGCAAGCCGGCATCGGGGCATTTGTACTTCGCGCTGCGCGACAAGGACGCGGTGCTCCCCGCCGTGATGTGGAGCCGCGACGCCCAGCGCATGAAGTTCCGCATCGAGCCGGGCCAGCGGCTGCGGGTGCGCGGCCGGCTCGGTGTCTACGACCGCGACGGCAAGATGCAGCTCTACGCCGATTTCGCCGAGCCCGCGGGCCTCGGCGCCGAGGCGCTCGCGCTCGAGCAGCTCAAGGCCAAGCTCGCGGCGGAGGGGATCTTCGCAGCCGAGAAGAAACGGCCGCTGCCGCGGTTTCCGCGGCGGATCGGCGTCGTCACGTCGAAGCACGGCGCCGCGGTGCACGACATCATTCGCACCGTCCAGCGTCGGTTGCCGACGCCGATCCTGATCGCCGATGCCGCCGTCCAGGGCGAGACAGCGCCGCACCAGATCGTGATGGGCATGGCGATGGTCGTCCGCGCGGGTGTCGACGTCGTGATCGTCGGCCGCGGCGGTGGTGCGGTGACGGATCTGACCGCGTTCAACCACGAGCGCGTCGTCCGGACGATCTCGCGCTGCCCGGTCCCGGTGATCAGCGCCGTCGGTCACGAGGTCGATCTGTCGCTCGCCGATCTCGCGGCCGATGCGCGCGCGTCGACGCCAACGGCCGCGGCGGAGCTCGCCGTCCCCGACGGTCATGCGCTGGTCGAGGTGCTGCGCAAGGAGCGACGCCGGCTCGATCGCGAGATCCACCACGTCCTCGATCGCGCGCGCCAGGAGCTGGACAGCCGCACCATGGCGCTTCACGCGCGCGGCGAGCGCGCCCTCGCCGCGACGCGCCACCAGCTCCACACGCTGCATCACCGGCTCGCCGGCCTGCACCCGCGGGCGCGGATCCTGCGCCACCGCACC
>JBLMXA010000125.1:0-5802 GCA_050257515.1 Acidobacteriota bacterium
CGGCCGAGCTCGGTGAGGTGGCGCAGCGGGTCGCGCAGCTCCCGCGTCTCATCCACTGCCTGCGCGTGCCGGACCAGGAACACCTGCACCAGGTCAGTTTACAGTACCGTACGCCCATGAAGCTCTATGGGACGACGACGTCGCCGTTCGTGCGCCGCGTGCGGATCGTCGCCGCCGAGGTCGGCGAGGCGGTCGAGCGCATCGACACCGCGACCGATGCGGGCATGGCGCAGCTGCGCGAGGTGTCGCCGATCCGCAAGGTGCCGGTCGCGGTGGTCGGCGAGCGCACGATCTTCGACTCGCGCGCGATCATCGAGTGGCTGGTCACGACGCGCGGCTGGGGCGAGCTCGCGCCGCCGCGCGACACGTGGCGCGAGCACAACTTGCTCAACGCGATCGATGGCGCGCTCGACTCGGTGATCCAGCTGTTCTACCTGCGCCGTGACGGCGTCGCGATCGACGGCACGCCGTACGCGACGCGCCAGCTCGACCGCGCCGACGCGATCTTCGCGTGGCTGGTGCCGCAGCTGCGCACGGGCGAGCTCGGGCTGCCCGAGATCTCGCTCGTGTGCGCGCTCGACTGGATGGACTTCCGCAAGACGTACCCGACGGAGCGCGCGCATGCCGAGCACGTGCGCGCGGCGTGGCGCGAGCGGCCGTCGCTCGTCGCGACGCGCCCGCCGGTATGAGGCGGCTCGCGCTCGTCGCGCTCGCGGCGTGCTGGACGCCACCGCGGCCGCCCGGGCTCGCCGCGATCCCCGGCCTGCTGTGGATCACGGAGCCGCAGCCCTATCGGCTCCCCCACTACGCGGCCGCGATGGCCGCGGACGGCGACACGCTCGTCGTCGCCGGCGCGCACGGCTGGATCGCCCGCGTCGCGCTGCCCGACGTCCGCGTCGTCCGCGAGGGCCGCGCCGGCCGCGCGCGGCTCACCGACCTGCTGCGGCTCGACGCCGGTCACTGGCTCGCGACCGGCACCGACCGCGGGCACGCCGTCGCGTTCGTCGTCGACGGCGACACGCTCGCCGCGCACCCGGTCGCGCTGCCCGTGCACGCCGGCGCCGCGAGCTACGGCGCGACGCACGCGATGCGCGCGACCGACGGCATCGCGATCGTCGGTCCCGGCCTGCCGCTCGCGATCTACGATCCCGCGACGTGGCGGGTGATGACGACGCTCGACCCGCGCATCGGCTGGTCGCGCACGGCGAGCGGCGGCAGGAGGCTGTTCGCGCAGCACGAGGGTGAGGTCGTCGGCTTCGACCTCGCGACCGCGAGGCCGGTCACCCACCAGCCGTGGATCGAGGCTGCCGCCGGCTCGCTCACCGTGGTCAGGCGGTTCACGGGGCACGGCAGCGGCGCCGAGGTGCGCGACGGCGATCGCGTGCGGTTCGCGGTGCCCGCGCCGGTCGACACCGTCCATCTCGACGAGGACGGCAAGCGGCTGTTCGTGTTCGGCGGCACCGCGCTCCGCGTCTACGACGTCGCGACCGCGAGACTGACCGGGCGGTTCGATCTCGGCCCCTCGGCGAGCGGCAGCTGGCCCGCGCTCGTGGTCGTGGGGCAGCGCGTCGTGATCGAGAGCCACGCCTCGCTGCGCGTCGTCGATCTCGCGGCCGGCCAGGTCACGCCGGCCGGCGCGCCGCCGTACGGTCTCGTCGGCCAGCTCGTGACCGACGGCGTCGACGTGCTCGCGGTCGGCGACCGGTTGTGGCGGTTTCGCGGCGGCGCGCTGGTCGCGGCGCGCGACGACCGCGCGTACAAGCCGTTCACGCTCGCGCGCGGCGAGCTGCGCCGGTTCGCGACGCTCGAGGAAGACGAGCGCGACGTGACGTTCGCGACGCTGCGCTCGCTCGCGGGCGTCAGCGCGCTGCGCCGCTGGAAGCTGCCGCAGGACGCGCTCCCCGGCTGGCTCGGCCGCAACGGCGAGCTCGTCGTCGACCTGAGGGCCGATGGCGGCAAGCCCGCGGCGATCGCGATCGCGTCCGGCGGCGACTTCGCGAAGGTCGTCACCTACAACAACGACGCGATCGTCGACGACGTCGACGTCGACGGCGGCTACGCGCTGCTCGACCTCCACGGCGAGGTGCACGTCGTGCGGCTGCCCGACGGCGTGCACGATACGCCGCCGCTGCGCATGCCCGGCTGCGCGACGCTCGGCAAGGCGATGCTCGAGCCCGGCGGCGGCCGCGCGCTGACGTTCGACGATGACGTGATGATCGCCTGGGACCGCGCGCGCGGCAGGCCGATCGCGGCGGTGCGCGTGCCCGGCGAGATCGGCAACGCGGTGTTCGTGCCGGGCAGCGACGAGATCCTGTTCGACTACGGCGAGGACGTGCTCGCGGCGTGGACCCCGCGGCGCGGCGACGTCCGCGCGATCGCGCTCGGTGAGGCATTCGGCGAGGAGGTCTCGCCCGACGGCCAGCGGCTCGCGCTCGGCTTTGCCGACGGCCGGATCGCGCTCGCCGAGCTCGGCCCGTTGCGCGCCGCGATGAAGCCGGTCGCGGTGACGCGCGCCGACGCGCCGGCGAGCTGTCCCGGCCCCGACCCGTTCACGATCCCGGCCGACCAGCTCGAGGCGCCGGATCCGGATCCGGGGATCGACCAGGGCGTGGACGACGGCGGCGACTAGGGGCAAGCTTCGCCGGTGAAACGCGGAACCGATGTCGCCGAGGCCGCGCGTGTGCTGCGCGCGGGTGGGCTCGTCGCGTTCCCGACCGAGACCGTGTACGGGCTCGGCGCCGACGCCTCGCGCGACGACGCGGTCGCGAGGATCTTCGCGGTCAAGCAGCGCCCGCGCGCGCACCCGCTGATCGTCCACCTGCCCGACGGCGCGTCGCTCGACGGCTGGGCGCGCGACGTGCCCGACAGCGCGCGCCGGCTCGCCGCCTCCGCGTGGCCCGGGCCTCTGACGATCATCTTACCGCGCGGCCCGCGCGTCGCCGCCGCGACCACCGGCGGCGCCGACACCGTCGGGCTGCGCGTGCCGGCGCACCCGCTCGCGCAGGCGCTGCTGCGCGAGCTCGCCGGCGGGATCGCGGCGCCGAGCGCGAACCGGTTCGGCCGCGTCAGCCCGACGACCGCCGACCACGTCGTCGCCGATCTCGGCGACGACGTCGACTACGTGCTCGACGGCGGGCCGTGCGCGGTCGGCGTCGAGTCGACGATCGTCGATCTGTCGCGCGGGCACCCGGTGCTGCTGCGGCCCGGCGGCATGCCGCGCGAGGCGATCGAGGCGATCGTCGGCCCGCTCGCGGCGGCCGATGCAGGCGCGCCGGCGGCGCCGGGCACGCTCGAGAGCCACTACGCCCCGCGCGCGGAGCTGATCGCGTGCGAGCCCGCCGAGGTGCCGGCCGAGGTGGCGCGCGTGCGCGGCCCGGGCGTCACGGTCGCGGTGCTCGCGCCGGCGTCGGCGTTCCGGCGGTGGGGCACGCTCGCGGCGGTCGCGCACCCCCTCCCGGACGATCTCGCAGGCATGGCGCGCGACCTGTACGGCGCGCTGCGAGATCTCGACGCCGCGGGCGTCGATGTCGTGATCGCCGCGTTGCCTCCGGCGGCCGGGCTGGGCGAAGCTGTCGGCGATCGTCTCCGCCGCGCGGCGGGTCCGAAGAGGCCAGAGGGGCAATGAGCGCAGTCGTCGGCATCATCATGGGCTCGCAGAGCGACTGGGCCACGATGAAGCACGCGGCCGACGTGCTCGACGAGCTCGGCGTCGCGTACGAGAAACACATCGTGTCGGCGCACCGCACGCCCGACAAGCTGTTCTCGTACGCCGAGAGCGCGGCCGAGCGCGGGCTGCGCGTGATCATCGCCGGCGCGGGCGGTGCGGCGCACCTGCCGGGCATGACCGCCGCGAAGACGCGGCTGCCGGTGCTCGGCGTGCCCGTGCAGAGCAAGGCGCTCTCCGGCCTCGACTCGCTGCTGTCGATCGTGCAGATGCCCAAGGGCATCCCGGTCGGCACGCTCGCGATCGGCGAGGCCGGCGCGGCGAACGCGGGGCTGCTCGCCGCCGCGATCGTCGCGCTGCACGATCCGGCGGTCGCCGCGAAGCTCGAGGCGTACCGCGACGCGCAGACCCAGCGCGTGCTCGCGGAGGAGCTGAAGTAGTGATCGACGACGATCGATCGAAGCCCGCCCGCAGCGAAGCGAGGACGGGCTCGCCTCAGGAGGAGAGAATCCCTCGACGGGGGCCACCGCTGCTCCCCGGCGCGACGATCGGCGTGCTCGGCGGCGGTCAGCTCGGGCGGATGATGGCGCTCGCGGCGCGCCGCATGGGCTACAAGCTCGTCGCGCTCGATCCGTCGTCGAGCTGCCCGACCGCGCAGGTCGCCGACGGCGTCGTGTGCGGCGCGCTCGACGACGTCGAGGCGGCGACGCGGCTCGCCGAGTCGTGCGACGTCGTCACGCTCGACACCGAGCACGTGCCGCACGAGCTGCTCGCGAAGCTCGCCGAGATCACGCCGGTGCGCCCCGGCGCGAGCGTGCTCGCGAACATCAACGACCGCCAGCGCCAGAAGGAGTTCCTCGACCGCATCGGCGTGCCGCAGGCGCGCTGGAGGCCGGTCACCGACGACGCCCACCTCGCCGCGGCCGCGCGCGAATTCGGCGGCACCGCCGTGCTCAAGGCGCGGCGCGCCGGCTACGATGGCAAGGGCCAGGCGCGGCTGCGCTCGCCCGACGACGCCGCCGCGGCGCGCGCCGAGATCCGCGGCGCCGAGGCGATCGTCGAGGAGCTCGTGCCGTTCGCGCGCGAGATCTCGGTGATCCTCGCGCGCGGCCTCGCCGGCGACCTCGCGATCTACCCGGTCGCCGAGAACGTCCACCGCCGCGGCATCCTCCACACGACGCGCGCGCCGGCGCCGATCTCGGCCGCCCAGCGGCAACGCGCGGAGCAGATCGCGGTGAGGGTGGCCGAGTCGCTCGGCCACGTCGGCGTGATCGCGGTCGAGATGTTCGAGCTCGCCGACGGCCGCCTGCTCGTCAACGAGATCGCGCCGCGCACCCACAACAGCGGCCACTACACCTACGGCGCATGTGCGACGACCCAGTTCGAGCAGCACGTGCGGGCGATCTGCGGCCTGCCGCTCGGCGACCCCCGCGCGCTGACCGGCGCGGTCATGGTCAACCTCATGGGAGACCTCTGGCGCGACGGGCCACCGGCCTGGCAGCGCGTGCTGTCCCGTCCCGATGCCCACCTCCACCTCTACGGCAAGGCCGAGGCGTCGCCGGGCCGCAAGATGGGGCACGTCCTGCTGCTCGACGACGACACCGATCGCGCGCTCGCGAACGCGGAGCAGCTCGTCCAAAGCCTCGGCTCGACGTGATAATTTCGACGGGCGGGAATGGCCACGCTCGTCTATAGCGACGTCGACGGGATCGACAAGACGTTCGCGCTCGGCCCCGATCCGGTGACGGTCGGGCGCGCGGCGGAGTGCGCCATCCGCAGCGACGACCCGCGGGTGTCGCGCGTGCACGCGCGGTTCTTCCTCGATCAGGGCGCGCTGTGGGTCGAGGACCTCGGCAGCTCGAACGGCATCTACGTCGGGCCGCACAAGGTCACGCGCGCGGCGGTGCCGATCGGCGAGATCGTGCTCGTCGGCTCGCTGATGATCCGGCTGCTGCCGGCGAGCGGCACGCTGCCGCCGCCGATCGGCCTGCACGGCACGCTCGCGCAGTGGCTCGAGATGGAGCGCAAGGCGAAGGCGGCGATCGAGGACGAGCGCGACGCGTTCGCCAAGCGCGTCGGCGAGCTCCACCAGGAGATGCGCGCGATCCAGGACCTGCAGGCCGCGCACGAGCTCGACG
>JBLMXA010000126.1:0-15057 GCA_050257515.1 Acidobacteriota bacterium
CTGATGATGCCGAACACGTCGGGCATGGACCTCTTGCGCGCCGCCAAGACGATCGCGCCGGAGACCGAGGTCGTGCTGATGACCGCGTACGGCACGGTCGAGACCGCGGTCGACGCGATGAAGGAAGGCGCGTACGACTTCGTGACCAAGCCGCTCAAGCGCGCGCACGTCGTCAGGATCGTGCGCAACGCGCTCGAGAAGCAGTCGCTGCTCGTCGAGAACCGCACCCTGAAGGCGCAGCTCGCCGAGAAGCGCCGCCGCCAGATCATCGGCACCTCGCTCGCGTGGCGGCGCACGATGGACATCGACATGCAGGCCGCGCCGAGCGAGGCGACGGTGCTGCTGCTCGGCGAGAGCGGCACCGGCAAGGAGCTGCTCGCGCGCGCGCTCCACGACAACTCGGCGCGCGCGCCGAGGAGCAACGAGCCCGGAGGGCCGGCGGCGAGCGGCTCGGCACGAGCGGGCGGCCCATTCATCGCGGTCAACTGCGCCGCGATCCCCGAGTCGATCCTCGAGGCCGAGCTGTTCGGCTACGAGAAGGGCGCGTTCACCGGCGCGGTCACCGCGCGCGACGGCCGCTTCGAGGCCGCGCACGGCGGCACGCTGTTCCTCGACGAGATCGGCGAGATCAGCCGCCACGTGCAGGTCAAGCTGCTGCGCGTCCTGCAGGAGGGCGAGATCGAGCGGCTCGGCGGCGGCGGCAAGTCGCGCCGCATCGACGTGCGCATCGTCGCCGCGACGAACGTCGACCTCGCCGGCGAGGTCAAGGCCGGCCGCTTCCGCGAGGATCTGTACTACCGCCTCAACGTGATCCCGGTGAGCGTGCCGCCGCTGCGCGATCGCCGCGACGACATCCCGCTGCTCGCGCAGCACTTCGTGCAGGTCTACGCCGAGAAGAACGGCAAGGCGATCGCCGGCTGCTCGCCCGCCGCGCTCGAGCGGCTCGCCGAGTACGGCTGGCCGGGCAACGTGCGCGAGCTCGAGAACGCGATCGAGCGCGCGGTCGTGCTGACGCGCGCCGGCCAGACCGTGATCGAAGAGGACGCGCTGCCGCGCGAGATCCGCGATGCCTCGCCCGGATCGGCCTCGGCGACGTCGTTGACGTTCCCGATCGGCATGCCGCTCGCCGAGATCGAGATGCGCGTCATCCACGAGACGCTGCGCCACACGCGCGGCGACAAGCGGCTGACCGCGAAGCTGCTCGGCATCGCGACGCGCACGATCTACCGGCGGCTCGCCGAGCCGGATCCGGACGAGCCCAAGGACGGCAAGGACGAATAGATGCAGGACCTCATCAAGCGCTACTTCTGGATCGTCGGCGCCGTCACGGTGATGGTGTGCTGCGTGTTCGCGGCGAAGGCGACGAGCCACATCGTCGAGGCGAAGTACCTCGGCGACTCCGACCATCCGCCGAAGATCGCGGCCGTCGCGCCGTCGCCGACGACGCCGGTCAAGCAGGTGCGCAGCAAGGAGGGCGCGCTGCTCGCGTCGCGCGACATCTTCTGCTCCGACTGCACGCCGGCGGTGCCGATCGTCAACACCGATCCATCGGCGATCACGACGACGTCGCTGCCGCTCGTGCTGCTCGCGACGAACGTCAGCCAGGTGCCCGAGCAGTCGTACGCGACGATCATCAACACCGCCGACCAGCGCCAGGGCAGCTTCTCGATCGGTGATCCGATCCCGGGCGCGACCGGCAAGCTCAAGGAGATCCACTACAAGTACGTCGACTTCGAGAACTCCGGTCACCTCGAGCGGCTCGTGCTGTCCGGCGCGAACGTCGAGACGCCGAAGCCGGTCGCCGTGGCGGCGCCGCCCCCGGGCGACGAGCTCGAGGCGATGGCGCAGAGCTCGATCAAGAAGATCGACGACACGCACTACGAGATCGACAAGAAGCTCGTCGACGAGGTGCTCGCGAACCCGATGGGCGCCGCGAAGGGCGCGCGCGTCGTGCCCGCGGTCAAGAACGGCAAGCCCGACGGCTTCAAGCTCTACGCGATCCGGCCGAGCTCGGTCTACGCGATGCTCGGGCTGTCGAACGGCGACACGCTGCAGGCGATCAACGGCTTCGAGCTGACGAGCGCCGACAAGGCCCTCGAGGTCTACACCAAGCTGCGCGAGGCGACCTCGCTGCAGGTCCAGATCCAGCGCCGCGGCAAGGATATGACCCTCAACTATCAGATCCGGTGATCACGATGAGAACACCTCGCCTAGTCATCTTGCTCCTCGTCGCGTCGGTCACCACCGTCGCCGCACAACCGACGACCACGCCCGGCACCGGCTCGAACACGCCCGCTCCGGGCGAGGACGACGCGCTCTACAGCTGCAAGCACAAGCAGGGCCCGGTCGCGGTCACGTTCAAGCCGGAGACCGAGCTCAAGGACCTCATCACGTGGGTGATGGGCTTCACGTGCAAGAACTTCGTCCTCGATCCGCGCATCGTGTCGACCGGCAAGAAGGTCACGGTGATCGCGCCGCTCAAGATGAGCCAGCAGGACGCGTACCGCGTGTTCCTCGTGTCGCTGTCGACGATGGGCCTCACGGTGATCCCGAAGGGCAACGTGATCCGCATCGTCGAGGCGGCGACCGCGAAGAGCGAGACGATCCCGATCATGAAGAGGGGCGTGCCGGCCGACGAGGACCAGATGGTCCGCTACATCCTGCGGCCGTCGTACGTGCAGACCGAGACGCTGCGCGCCGCGCTCGACTCGGTGCGCTCGACCTCGGGCAGCGTGCAGGCCGCCGGCAACGTCCTCATCATCACCGACTACGCGAGCCAGGTGCGCGACATGATGTCGCTCGCGAAGACGCTCGACGTGCCCGGCAACAACGAGGGCATCTACACGATCCCGGTCAAGCACGCCGACGCGACGCAGCTCGCGACCAAGCTCAACGAGATCCTCGGGCTGTCGGGCGCGGGCGGCGGCGGCGTCGCTGCTCCGCCGGGCCGCGGCGTGCCGATGCGGCCGAACGCGCCGGGGATGCCGCCGTCGACCGGGCAGGGCACGAACCGCGAGGACGTCGCCGGCGCGGTGCCTTCGAAGATCATGGTCGACGAGCGCACGAACACGCTGATCGTCGTGTCGAACGAGGCCGGCTACCTGCGCGTCAAGGCGCTCGTCGATCGCCTCGACATCGTGCTCGACACCGAGGGCGGCTCGGCGATCCGCGTCTACCCGCTCGAGAACGCGCTCGCGAAGGACCTCGCGACCACGCTCAACAACGCGCTGCAGGGCCGCCAGCAGCAGGCCGGCGGCCGTCCGGGGCAGCCCGGCGTGCCGCAGCCGGCCGCGCCGCCTCCGGGCAGCGGCGGCGATCTCGGCGCTTCGCTCGAGGGTCAGGTGCGCGTCGTCAACGACGACCCGACGAACTCGCTGATCGTGATGTCGAGCGGCCGCGACTTCCTCGCGATCAAGGACGTGATCCGCCGCCTCGATCAGCCGCGCCGCCAGATCTTCATCGAGGCGCTGATCTTCGAGGTCACGCTCGACAAGACGCTGTCGCTCGGCTCGGCCGGCCACGGCGGCCTGCCGGTCGACAACGGCGGCGCGCTCGTGCTCGGCGGCGTCGAGAGCCCGAACGGCCCGAACTCGCTCAACGTCGCGTCGCTCGCGTCGCTGCCCGGCCTGATCGGCGGCGTCGTCGGCTCGCCGCTGACGAACTCGCAGACGTTCCTCGGCACGACGATCCCGTCGTTCGCGATCCTGTTCCAGGCGCTCGCGAACCACGACAACACGAACGTGCTGTCGGCGCCGCACATCATCGCGATCGACAACGAGAAGGCCGAGTTCTCGGTCGGCAACAACATCCCGTACCAGGCCGGCCTGTCGTTCGGCGGCTTCGGCCTGCCGGGCGGCGCCGGCGGCGCGACCGGCGGCGCGACCGGCGGCGGGCTGCCGGTCGGCGCGATCGGTCAGAACATCCAGCGCGAGAAGCTGACGCTCGATCTCAACATCACGCCGCACATCTCGAGCAACGACTCGGTGCGCCTCGAGGTCGAGCAGAACACGAAGGATCTCGGCGGCAAGGACCCGCAGCTCGGTCCGACGTGGAGCGAGCGCAAGCTGAAGACCCAGGTCGTCGTCCACGATCAGGAGACCGTGGTGATCGGCGGCCTGATCCAGGAGCGCGACGTCTACACCGCGTCGAAGGTGCCGCTGCTGGGCGACATCCCGCTTCTCGGCTATCTCTTCAAGTACACGACGAAGGAGAAGAAGAAGACGAACCTGCTCATCTTGCTGACGCCGTACATCATCAAGGACCGCCTCGATCTCGAGAACATCCGCGAGCGCAAGCTGCGCGAGTACCAGGAGTTCACCGCGTCGTTCTCGAACCTCAACGCGATGAAGTACGAGCCGAAGATCGACTACCACCGCAAGCGCGGCCTCGTGGAGGAGATCAACCGCGCGATCGAGTCGGTCGAGGAGGATGCCGAGGCGCTCGGCGCCGCCGGCAGGCGCATGCACGTCGAGCCCGGTCCGGTCGAGTACGAGCCGTCGCAGATCGAGGCGCCCGAGGACAACAGCCACGGCACCGGCCAGAGCGCGCCTCTGCCACCCGAGCCGAAGGGAAAGAAGTAAGTGGTCATCGCGGCCTCCCATGCACCTTTGCTCGGCGAGTTGCTCGTCGCGCGTTGCGGCGTGGCGCCGGATTCGATCGAGCGCGCGCTCGGCAAGCAGCGCGAAGAGGGTGGGCTGATCGGCGAGATCCTCGTCCGGCTCAAGCTCGCGGACGAGGACCAGCTCGCGCTCGCGCTCGCGCTGCAGTTCGACATGCCGTACCTGCGCGACCTGCCGCGCGCCGAGGACATCTCGGAGGACATGATCGACAAGCTGCCGATCAACTTCGCGCGCCAGCGCGTCGTGCTGCCGATCGGCCGCGACGGCACCGGCCGCGTCATGCTCGCGGTCGCCGATCCGCACGCGGTCGAGGTGATCGATGCGGTCGGCGTGCTGCTCGGCGAGCCGGTCGAGCCGGTCGTCGCGTCGAGCCAGAAGATCATCGATCACATCAACAAGGTCTACTCGCGGCTGCGCGGCGGCGCCGAGCTCGAGGAGAGCGCGAAGAAGGAGGACGAGGAGGACTCGGAGTATCAGTCCGAGGAGCTCGTCGACATGCTCGACGCCAACGACGAGGCGCCGATCATCCGCTGGGTCAACTCGCTGATGTTCCAGGCCGCGAAGGAAGGTGCGTCCGATATCCACATCCGGCCCGGCGAGAAGGACATCATCGTCAGGTATCGCATCGACGGCGTGCTGCGCGAGGCGAAGCGCGCGCCCAAGAAGTTCATGCAGTCGATCATCGCCCGCGTGAAGATCATGGCGGGCCTCAACATCGCCGAGAAGCGGCTGCCGCAGAGCGGCCGCATCCGCCGCAAGATGGCCGGCAAGGACGTCGACATGCGCGTCGAGACCGCGCCGACGTCCGTCGGCGAGAGCGTCACGATCCGTCTGCTCGATCGCTCGAGCGTGCTCCTCGGCCTCGCCGACATCGGCTTCGCGAACGATCACCTCGAGACGATCCGCAGCATCATCGCGCGGCCGCACGGCATCCTGCTCGTCACCGGCCCGACGGGCTCCGGTAAGACGACCACGCTCTACGCGTGCCTCTCCGAGATCAACTCGCCCGACCTCAACATCCTCACCGTCGAGGATCCCGTCGAGTACCAGCTCGAGGGCATCTCGCAGACCCAGGTCAACTCGAAGATCGACCTGACGTTCGCGTCGGGGTTGCGCTCGTTCCTGCGCCAGGATCCCGACGTCATCATGGTCGGCGAGATCCGCGACCGCGAGACCGCGGACGTCGCGATCACCGCATCGCTGACCGGCCACCTCGTGTTCTCGACGGTCCACACGAACGACGCCGCCGGCGGCATCACCCGCCTCACCGACATGGGCATCGAGCCGTTCCTGATCGCGAGCTCGCTCGTCGGCCTGCTCGCCCAGCGCCTCGTGCGCCGGCCGTGCTACGAGTGCGCGCGCCCGGTCAAGCCGAGCGAGGAGATCCTGCGCGAGCTCGGCCTCGATCCGAAGACGTTCTACGCGGGTGGCTATCACTTCCCCGACGTCAAGGGCATGCGCCCGCCGCCGGTCGGCACGGTGTTCGAGCCGGTCGGCTGCCCGGCGTGCCAGCAGCTCGGCTATCGCGGGCGAACCGGCATCTACGAGCTCTTGCTCGTCACCGAGAAGGTGCGCCGGCTCGCGCTCGACAAGGCCGACGCCGCGGCGATCCGCAATGCCGCGGTCGAGGAGGGCATGGTCACGCTGCGCTTCGACGGCGCGCGCAAGGTCGTGCTCGGAATGACGACTCCCGAGGAGGTCATGCTGATGACCGCGGAGGGCACGGACTGATGCCGATGTACGCGTACAAAGGGATCGGCGCGAGCGGCAAGCAGGTCGCGGGCGTCCGTGATGCCGACTCGCCGAAGACGCTGCGCCAGGTCCTGCGCAAGGACGGCGTGATCATCACGAGCTTCGATCTGTCGAAGGGCGGCAAGGCGGCGAAGGAGCAGAACGCGAAGAAGGGCGGGCTGTCGCGCGAGGTCGATCTCGGCGGCTTGCTCGGCGGCGTCAAGAAGGTCGAGATCGCCGCGTTCACGCGCCAGATGGCGACGCTGCTGCGCGCCGGCATCCCGCTGTCCGAGGCGCTCGGCGCGCTCGTCGAGCAGATCCAGAACCTGCGGCTCAAGACGCCGGTGTCCGAGGTTCGCACCGCCGTCAACGAGGGCTCCTCGTTCGCCGACGCGCTCGCGAAGCACCCGAAGCTGTTCGACGACCTGTTCGTGTCGATGGTGCGCGCCGGCGAGGTCGCCGGCAACCTCGACGACGTGCTGTCGCGCCTCGCCGACTTCCTCGAATCCGCGCAGAAGCTGAAGTCGAAGATCACCGGCGCGATGGTCTACCCCGCGGTGATGGTCGTCGTCGGCACCGGCATCATGGCCGTGCTGATGATCAAGGTGATCCCGAACATCACCGAGATGTTCACGCAGCAGGGCAAGACGCTGCCGCTCAACACGCGGTTCTTGATCTGGTCGTCGAGCTTCTTCGGCCGCAACTTCCTGTGGCTGTTGATGGCGGCGATCATCGGCGGCGTGCTGTTCGTGCGGTGGACCCGCAGCAAGAACGGCAAGCCGGTGTGGCACCGCTTCCTGCTCGGCATGCCGGTGCTCGGCGAGCTCGTGCGCACGATCAACGTCGGCCGCTTCGCCCGCACGCTCGGGACGATGCTCCAGTCCGGCGTGCCGATGCTGCGCGCGCTCGACACCGCGAAGCAGATCGTCGGCAACGTGCTCATCCAGCAGGCGATCGAGGACGCGAAGAAGGCGGTCACCGAAGGTGAATCGCTCGCGACCACGCTCAAGAAGTCCGGGCAGTTCCCTCCGACGATGATCCACATGACCGCCGTCGGCGAGCGCGCGGGCCAGCTCGAGCAGATGCTGGAACGTGTCGCGATGACCTACGAGTCGGAAGTCGACACCAAGCTCACCCGTCTGACCTCGCTGCTCGAGCCGCTGATGCTCGTCATCATGGGTGGCGCGGTCGCCTTCATCGTGTTCTCGATCCTGCAACCCATCATGGACCTCGGTCAGCTCAGTGGACCCAAGTAAGGAGAACGGTATGCGTATGCGTCGTCAGCTCGCAAGAACCCTCGCCGGCAAGCAGCGCGGCATGACCCTGCTCGAGATCATGATCGTGCTCGCGATCCTCGCGCTCGTCATGGGCCTCGTCGTCGGCCCTCGCGTCATGAAGCTGTTCGCGGAGTCGAAGGTCGACATCGCGAAGCTGACCGTCCAGGACTTCACCTACAAGGCGTTCCCGCTGTGGCAGCGGTCGCATACCGACAAGGGCTGCCCCGACCAGCTGAGCGACCTCTCGGAGTACATGGACAAGAAGGACACCAAGGACCCGTGGGGCAACCCCTACAAGATGCTGTGCGGCCAGAACCTGCCGCCCGGCGCCAAGGGCGGCTTCGCGGTGATGTCGGCGGGCGAGGACGGCAAGGAAGGCACGCCGGACGACATCAAGTCCTGGGAGTGAGCTGAAGAAAATGACCGAGAACGAGCGAGGAACCCTGCGCGCGAGGCGGCGCGAGAACCGGAGCGGAGCGTACTTCCTGTACGCGAGCACCGGAAGCGCAGCGCCAACGAAGCGCGCAGGGTCCGCAGCCGTTCTCGGGCGTGGCATGACCGTGCTGGAGCTCATGATCGTGCTCGCGATCATCGGCTCGGTGGCCTTCCTCGCGCGCGAAGGGTTCCGCAGCTTCACGAAGGCGGATCTCGTCGAGAATTCGACCGAGCTCGCGGCCGTGCTCAAGCGCGCGAGCCAGCTCGCGGTCGAGCGCAACGAGCTGTATCGCGTCGTGCTCGATCTCGACAAGAACGGCTACGTCGTCGAGGTCTGCCACGGCTCGGCCAAGATCCAGCGCAACGAGAAGATCGCGCCGGATGCCGACGAGGCGAAGCGCGCGCTCGAGAAGGGCAGGGACCGGCTGGCGGCGAACGCGCCCGCCGGTCAGACGACCGACAGCGATCCGGAAGCCGCGACGCGTCGCGCGATCGCGGTCGCCGGACAGCACATCGCCGATCGCACGTGCTCGCCCGCGACCGACACGTTCACCGGTGACTCGCGCGGCAAGGGCTGGGCGCGCTCGCTGAGCACGAAGCAGGGCGTGAAGTTCAAGGAGGTGTGGGTCCAGCATCGCGACGAGAGCGTCACGAAGCACACGCGCCCGCAGCCGCAGGTCGCGATCTACTTCTTCCCGAACGGCAACTCCGAGAAGGCGGTGATCGAGCTGACCGACGGCGACGTCGACCGCACCGACGGCGAGACCTACAGCGTGCTCGTGTACGGCCTGACCGGCCGCATCGAGCTGCGCGACGGCGTGCTGCGCGACGTCAACGACCACATGATGAAGAACGCCATGGGCGACCGCGACCTCAAGCGCGGGGAGACGCCATGATGACCAGGCGCGGCTTTACCTTGCTGGAGGTGATGATCGCGCTCGCGCTGCTCGGGCTCGCGCTCGGCGTGCTGATCAAGAGCTCGGCCGGCAGCGTGTTCGCGGCCGAGGAAGCGCACATGATGGGCGTCGCGACCGACCTCGCGCGCGGCAAGATGTACGACATCGAGGAGAAGCTGCTCAAGGACGGCTTCACCGACACCGACCAGTCGCAGAGCGACTTCAAGCCGTTCGAGGAGGAAGGCTGGCCGAACGTCTTCTACAAGTACGACGTCATCCAGGTCGAGTTCCCGAGCTTCGATCAGCTGCAGGCGATGGCGATGGGCCAGGCGCTCGGCTCGGGCTCGGCCGCGCGCGGCTCGGCGATGCTGGGCTCGGGCCTCGGCTCCGGGTTCGACCTGGGCTCGAACGATCCGCTGTCGAGCTTCCAGAACAGCGCGCTCGGCGGAATGATGTCGATGATGGGCGGGCTCGGCGGCGGCGGGCTCGGTGCGGCGTCGAGCGGCGTCACCGGCGCACAGGGCGCGTCGCTGATCCAGAGCCAGTACCAGATGTTCCAGCAGATCCTGAAGGTCACGGTCCGCAAGGTGAAGCTGACCGTGAAGTACCAGGTGCTCGGCCGCGACCGCGACTTCACGGTCGTCGCGTTCTTCACCGATCCGGCGGCGATGGACCAGGTGCTGAACGGGCTCGGCTCGCAGCCGCTGACCGGCATGCCGGGCACGGGCTCGGGCACGGGCAGCAGCACGACGACGAGGCCGCCGATGCCGGGAGGTCGCCCGTGACGCGCAAGCCTCAGGCCGGCATGACGCTGCTCGAGATCATGATCGCGGTCGCGATCATGGCCGCGATGATGGTGATCGCGTGGCGCACGATCGCGCACACCGCGGACGCGCGCCGCACGTTCGAGCAGTACGAGGATCGCAACCAGGAGCTGCGCGTCGCGATGGGACGCGTGGTCGCCGACTTCGAGGCGGCCTACCTGTCGCGCAACGAGGACGTCAACGCGAGCCACCCGCGGACGATGATGATCGCGAAGCCGGGCGGCAAGGTGCCCGACGTGAGGTTCTCGACACTCGGTCACCGAGTGCTGTGGGCCGATGCCAACGAGTCAGAGCAGACGGTCATCCAGTACCTCGTGCGCCAGAACCCGGAGAAGCCCGGCGAGTACGACTGGATCCGCCGCGAGCAGCGCCGGATGTCGAACGAGCCGCCCGAGGAGGAGCCCGCCGATTACGACGTGCTCGTCCACGACATCGTGTCGGTCAAGTTCGAGTTCTGGAACTGGCGAAACCTCGAGTGGCAGGACACCTGGGACACGACGCAGTCGGATGGCCAGCGTGGCTGGCTGCCGAGCCGCGTGCGCATCACGCTGACCGTGAAGGGCTACGACGACCAGGACATCAAGATGACGACGCAGGCACGGATCTTGATGCAAGAGGTGCTGAACTTCTTCTGATATGAGCAAACCGGACCGACATACCCGCCGCTCACAGCGCGGCGTCGCGATCATCGCGGTGCTCATCGCGATCTCGATCACGCTCGTGATCACGAGCGAGTTCGGCACGTCGACGAACGTCGATCTCACGGCGGCGGCGAACTACCGCGACCAGATGCGCGCGCACTTCCTCGCGCGGTCGGCCACCAGCTTCGGCGAGCTCGTGATCCGCATCCAGCAGCGGCTCGACAACATCAAGATGCTGAGCGGGCAGGTCCAGATCACCGATTATGCCGACCAGCTCGTGCTGCCGTTCTGCGGCAGCGGCGAAGAGGTCAAGGCGATGGTCGGGTTCTCGACCGACCAGATCAAGGGTCTCGGCGCCGACATCGGGACGTGCGGCTTCGACGGTCCGATGACGACCGAGGACGACAAGATCAACGTCAACTGCGCGAACGATCCGCAGGCCTGGCAGGCGATCGCGAGCGCGATCCAGGCGCTGATCTACTTCCCGGCGTACGACCCGGTGTTCGACGAGAACGACGCCGAGGGCTGGCACCGCGACCGCATGCAGCAGACCGCCGCGATCATCGACTACATCGACACCGACACGATGCACGTGCGCGATCGCGGCACGACCGAGGACTACGGCTACGAGGGGCTCAAGGATCGCTACTACCCGAAGGACAGCCAGATCGGCCACCACACCGGCAACTACATCGACACGGTCGGCGAGCTGAAGCTCGTGCGCGGCATCGACGACCGGTTCTGGACGCTGTTCGGCAACGCGTTCACGGTCTACGGCGGCTGCAAGATGAACATCTCGACGGTCTCGAACCCGCAGCTGATCGCCGCGATCCTGCTGCTCGCGGCCAAGAACCCGAACGATCCGGTCGTGCTCGATCCGCGGCGGCTGTTCCTGCTCGCGTCGTACGTCGCGAAGGCCAAGCAGTTCGGCGAGATGTTCACGAACCTCGACGACTTCATCGCCTACGTGAAGGATCCGGCGGCGTCGGTGAACCAGCTCGCGACGCAGTCCGGCACGTTCGCCGGCAGCGCGGCGGGCGCGGCGGTCGCCGCCGGCCTGACCGGCCTGCAGCCCGGCGAGCAGCTCGGGCTCGAGCTCGACAAGCAGAAGCTGTCGCAGATCGCGAGCGCCGGGCCGCGCCGCACGTACCGCGTCCAGGCGTACGGCGAGATCGCGCGGCTGACCAAGAACAAGGACGGCTCGCCGGTGTATCCGCCGATCCGCGCGACCGTGACCGGCGTGTGGGACACGAAGGTCGTCCCGCAGAACGTGCGCAAGCCCCCCGTGCCCAACGGCGCGTGGGTGTTCCTGAAGGAAGAGTGACCCATGGCGTCTCGAGTCTTCGCGGTCGATCTCGGAGGGTGGAGCGTCAAGCTCGCGATCGCGAGCCCCGGTCTGCGCGGCGCCTCGCTGCTGACCGTCATCGAGCGGCTCGTGCCGCCCGGCGACGAGCCACTCGAGCAGCGGCAGAAGCCGGTGCTCGCGCAGCTGATCGAGGAGATGCGCCTGCGCGACGACAGCGGGTACCTCGGCGTCTACGGCGACCAGGTGTTCACGCAGGTGCTCGACTTCCCGTTCAAGGCGCTGCGCCGCGCCGAGCTCGACAAGGCGGTCGGCAACGAGCTCGAGGGCGTCGTGCCGGTCGATCTCGAGGACATGGTGTACTGCTTCGAGCCCCTGCCGCCCGCGCCGCCGACCGGCCCGGTGCCGGCGGAGGCGGTGCGCGGCCGCGTCGCGCCGCCCGCCGAGGGCATGCGCGTGCTGTCGTACGCGATGCGCCGCGTGCGCGCGGAGCAGCTGATCGAGCTCGGCGCGTCGTGTGGGTTCGATCCGCGTGGCGTGCTCGCGTGCGGTGGCGCGGCGGTGCGGCTCGTCGAGCGCACGCCGTCGCTCGCGAAGGCGCGGCTCGACGGCCCGGTCGCGGTGATCGACATCGGTCACGAGCGCACCGACCTCGTCGTCGTTCACGCGGGCAAGGCGGTGTTCAGCCGCAGCATCGCGCGCGCCGGCAAGCAGGTGACCGAGGCGATCTCGCGCAACTGGCAGATGCCATTCGAGCGCGCCGAGCAGGCGAAGCACGCCGACGGCTTCGTCGCGTCGACGGCGGAGCCCGCGGCCGGGCCACACGCGGCGACCTGGCAGAAGATCTCGAACGTGCTGATGACCGAGCTGACGCCGTTCGCGCGCGACCTGCGCCAGACGCTCGCGGCGTGCCGCGCGCGCACCGGCTTCACGCCGATCGCGGCGGTCGTCGTCGGCGGTGGCGCGCGGCTGCGCGGCATCGGCTCGTTCCTGTCCGAGCAGCTCGCGATCCCGGCGTGGCGGCTCACGCCCGACGACTACGCCGCGCTCGCCGGCCCGCGCATCGCGCCCGATCAGGTGGCGAACCTGCCGATCGACAGCGCCGCGATGACCGTCGGCATGGCGTACGACGCCGCCGGCGGCCGCCCGCAGTTCGACCTGCGGCAGGGCGCGCTGGCGCTGAAGATGGACTTCTCGTTCCTGCGCCAGAAGGCGGTGCCGCTCGGCGCGGCGGTGCTCGCGATCGCCGCGTGCGCGGCGGGCAGCGCGTACGCCGACCTCTACCGGCTGCGCAAGGCCGAGAAGACGCTCAACACGCGGCTCGCGACCGAGACCCAGCAGGTGTTCGGCACGTCGAAGACCGCCGACGAGGTGCTCGGGACGAGCGGCCCGGGCGGCGCGTCGGCGGCCAACTCGCCGATCCCGAAGGTCACCGCGTACGACCTGCTGCTCGAGCTCAACAGCCACGTCCCGCCGAAGGACAAGATCACGCTCGATGTCGACAGGCTCGACATCGACACCCAGAAGATCGACATGAGCGGCACCGCGAAGTCACCCGAGGAGATCGACGCGCTCGTCGGCGAGCTCAAGAAGAGCGACTGCTTCAAGGACGTCCAGCGCGGCGCGTCCGAGATCGAGAACGGCATGCGCAAGTTCCGGTTGACCATCAACCCGCAGTGCGAGAGGTAGCCATGGCGACGATCTCCGATCGAGCACGAGACTTCTGGGACCGGATCTCGCCGCGCGAGCGCCGGCTCGTCGTGATCGCCGCGATCGCCGCGCCGCTGACGATCGCGATCTGGCTCGGCCTCGCGATCCACGACGGCCTCGACGCGATGGAGGCGCGCAACGAGCGCGCGCGCAAGGCGCTCGATGTCGTGTCCGACCTCCGCGTGCGGGGCGGCCTCCACCAGCAGAACGACGACGTGATCGCGACGATGGGCACCGACCCGCTCAGCCTCGACACCTACCTGACGAACGCCGCGAAGAAGGCGCACTTCGAGCTCAAGGGCTCGATCTCGCCGCGCCAGCCGCTGACGCGCAACGGCTTCGTCACGAACACCTCGACGCTGTCGCTCGACAAGATCACGATCGAGGAGCTCAAGGACTTCCTGCAGGCGGCCGAGAGCGACTCGAAGGTCGTCGCGATCACGCACCTCGACATGCGCCGCGACTTCCGCGAGAAGGACAAGCTCGACGTCAACGTCGAGGTGTCGACCTACTCGAAGGAGCCGGCGGCGAAGGGCGACGGCTCCGGGGCGGGCTCGGCGGGCTCCGACGCGAAGAAGGGAGGCTGAGCGTGGCGATCAAGCTGCCGCAGCTCCCGCACCTCGGCCCGCGCACGCGCAAGATCCTGCGCTATGTCGGGCTGACGCTGCTCGGCGTGTTCACGTTCGTGTTCGCGGTGCAGATGACGCTGCCGTTCGACCGCGCGAAGGACAAGCTGGTCGAGGTGCTGTCGCCGAAGTACGACGTCACGATCGGCAGCGTCGAGCGCGGCTGGATTCCCGGCCGCGTGTACCTGAACGCGGTGTCGATCCGGTCGCGGCCGACGAAGCCGAGCGAGCCGGTGACGTCGATGTACATCGAGCGGCTCAAGGGCGACCTCGGGCTGCTCGCGCTGATCGGCGGCAACCTCAAGGTCGACTTCGACGCGAAGATCGGTGCCGGCCACATCTCGGGGGACGTCGCGCTGCTCGGCTTCGGCAAGAAGGGGCTCGATCTCCACGTCGACGGCCGCGCGCTGCCGGCGAGCGACCTGCCGATGACCGCGGTGCTCGGGCTGCCGATGAGCGGCAAGCTCGAGTTCTCGGTCGATCTCGACCTGCCGAACGAGACCGCGAAGAACGGCCACGTCGGCGCGAACTGGCAGAAGGCCGAGGGCACGATCGAGATCGGCTGCCCGACCGGCTGCACGTTCGGCGACGGCAAGACCAAGCTCAAGCCGCTGCTCAAGAACCAGAGCCAGCAGGCGATGGTCCAGGACGGCATCGACTTCGGCAAGGTCGACGTCGACAACCTGCTCGCGGAGGTCGACATCAAGAACGGCAACCTCGACCTGTCGAAGTTCGAGCTCAAGTCGCCCGACGGCGAGTTGCACGTCGACTACCACATGAAGCTCGAGCCCGATCTCAACGAGTCGATCGTCACCGGCTGCCTGCGGTTCAAGGGCACGGACACGCTGCTCAAGAAGGAGCCGAAGACGTTCGCCGCGCTGCAGACGACCGGCGCGGAGCTGCGCAACGACGGCCTGTTTCACATCAAGCTCGCCGATCGCTTCAAGGAGATGAAGCGGCTCAACGCCGAGTGCGGTCCGAACGTGCCGGTCGAG